>JBCAZE010000153.1:0-7291 GCA_039700805.1 Pseudomonadota bacterium
AGCCCAACTGTTGTTCGAATCGTCAAAGATTTCATCGTATGCCACTCCTGGTAGCGAAGATGTTTGAAACTATAACCTAAAAGGGGACCAGACCGGCTCGCGAACATCGCCACCAACCGATTTCACACGACCGCTGATTTGCCCATCGACCGTGACCGTTTCCAGTACACCGCGCCCACCGCGACGCGTCGCATAGATCAGCTGAGCGGAATTCGGCGCGAATGCAGGACTTTCATCTAATGCGCCGTCGCTGAGCACTCGAAAAAGACCGGACTCTAAGTCTTGAACCGCGACCCGAAAATTGCCGCGATCATTGTGAACCATCGCAAGCCACTTCCCATCCGGCGACACTCTGGGGCGCGCATTGTAGCTACCCTCGAAAGTCACGCGTTCAACATCGCCGTCGCCTTTTGCTGAAGCGCGGTAAATCTGCGGCGCACCGCCACGGTCGGACGTAAAGTACAGATAGTCGCCATCAGCCGACCATGCAGGTTCTGTATCAATCGATCTTCGCTCTGTAATGCGGGTGAGTTTGTTGCCGATCAGCGTCAGAACATAGACGTCCAAATTCCCATCCGCATCCGATAGCGTCAATGCCAGATGCCGGCCGTCCGGCGACCACGCTGGTGCGTTGTTCACGCCTGGCCGATCGGACACTTTTCGTCGACTGCCGGTACGCAATGTCTGCACATAGACTGCCGCCTTGCCATCCTCGAAGGACACGTAGGCGATACTGCGACCATCCGGGCTCCAGCTCGGCGACATGATCGGGTCATCGTCCTCAAGAAACGGGCGCTCGTTATTGCCATCAGCGTCAGCCATGATGAGCCGATAGACTCGTTTACCGTCTTGCTGGTTCACTGAAACATAAGCGACTCTCGTCGCAAAGACGCCCTTGACGCCTGTGATCGCTTCGAAGACAGCGTCCGCCACCATATGGCCTGCACGGCGCAATTGCACCTCGGGAACAATCAGTCGATCAGCAACGATTTGACGAGCACCGTAGACATCAAAAGCCTGAAACCTCAGGCTGTAGTCGTCACCCTCTCGGGTCAGCTCACCGACGACGATATAGTCGACGGCCACTCTCCGCCAGTTATCGAAATCGATATTCACACCGCGAGAAGGTGTCGCCGGAAGCATCTCGTTGTCGAGTACTTCGAAACGTGAACTTCCTACAAAATCGGAACGCACAATGCCCGCTATGTTGGCTGGCGCGGGACCCTCACCTTGCCAAGCAAATGGTACGATCGCCACTGGAATGGGCTTGGTCGCACCACGCGTAATCTCGATGACAAGCTGCGCAGACGCGACGCGACTCAGCGGCATTGCTGCACATGCCACCAGCAAAATCGCACACCACTTCGATAATTTGTTGTCGAGTGAGATTTTCATTTCGCAATCAATAACCTAAGTATTTTGTGAGTGTAACGTGAAGATCAATCGTCTTCACCCGTTTTGAGCCGCAAAGTCAGGTTTGGTTCAAACAGTGAGGGATCCGGCGGCGGCGGTAGTGGCGATGACTTCTCGACGGCCTGTTCAATAGAGCGTCTCAGCGCGTCACTTCCTGGGCACGATGCCACTTGCCAGGACAAAACGACACCGCTCCGGGATTGCCTGACAGTGACGACACAAGTGATACCGTTCGGGACGCCGGGTGGCGTGTTCCAGTTGCGGCGAACATGTCGGCGGATATCCTCGTTGTACTGAGCCAATAAGCCATCTCGAATGGCTCCTTGGCGCTGTTCCTCGGCCTCAATTTCCGCCTGCAATTGTGCTTCAAATGCCTCTTGCCGGGCCCGCTCTTCGGCTTCTCGACGCTTGCGTGCTGCTTCTTCGCGAGCTTTACGCTCTGCTTCCTCGCGCGCCTTTCGTTCCGCTTCTTCCCTAGCACGACGCTCAGCCTCTTCTCTCGCTTTGCGTTCGGCCTCCTCGCGGGCCGCTTGTTCAGCCGCCTCGCGCGCTTGTTGCTCCGCTGCCTCCTTGGCCGCAAGCGCGGCTTGCGCCTCTCGCTCTGCCGCTTCCCGCGCCTTGCGATCGCTCTCTTCTTGCTGTTGTCGTTGTCGTTCGGCTTCCGCTTGTTTCGCGCGCGCCGCTTCCTCTCTCTCGCGAGCAAGCCGCTCTTCCGTCTCTTGCTGTCTTTGCAAAAGCTCGGGATCCGGTGCTGGGGGATCAACCGGGGGCGCCTCAACAACGGGATCGGGCAAACTCAATTCACGAAACGCAGCGTCACTGACAACCACCGCCTTGATGGTCGTAGCGACTTGTTCCTGGGGCGGCTGCTCAAAACGAACCCCAACCACCAGTAGCGCAACAATCGCAGCATGCAACAGTATCGTGCCGAAACCCGCGAGCAAATTGTCGAAAAAAGCCCTCATCAAGCGTTAGACGCAGCAGCTAGGGATTGGTTGCCGCGTCTTGCAACGGATCCGTGACAAAACCGACTTGCTCCGCACCGCCCTTCTGCAACAAGACCATGCCGTAAACGACTCGCCCATATGGCACGGCTTGATCGGCCTTGACCAGTACGGGCGTATTGGGCTTGCGCGTCAACACGATGTTGACCTGCCTAATCACTTCATCAGCGCTGATCGGTGACGTCTTGTCCGCGCCCTGATTCAGGAACAAATCGCCTTCTGCATTAACGGACAACACGAGCGGTAGATTCTCGTCATCATCATCAACGGTCAGCGGCGCGGCATCGGCTTTAGGCAAATCAACTTCGATACCCTGCGTCAGCAAAGGCGCGGTGACCATAAAGATGATCAGCAAAACGAGCATGACGTCAATATAGGGGACGACGTTGATGTCGCCCATCAGTCGACGCTTGGCCATGAGTTAGCCCTGCCCTTCGCTGACGCGCCGTTGCGCGTGCCGTTCGAGAATACTCAGAAACTCATCGACAAAGGTCTCAAATCGCGTCTCGATACGTCCGAGTTTATCGGCGTAACGATTGTAAAAAATGACCGCTGGAATGGCTGCAAACAACCCCATTGCCGTTGCCACCAATGCCTCAGCGATACCTGGTGCCACCGCCTGCAATGTCGCCGTCTGCGTGTTAGCGCCGAGGCTCGTAAAGGAATTCATGATGCCCCACACCGTGCCAAATAAGCCGACGTAAGGACTTGTTGAGCCAATGGTTGCCAACGAGGCAAGCCCTTGTTCGATGGTATCCGTCTCTCTCGTCAAACTGACACGCATTGCACGGCGTGACGTCTCAACCATGCGCTCCGGCGAGACATCATCCTGTTGCGAGAGACGACTGAATTCGCGAAACCCACTCTCGAAAATCGCCGGCATACCAGGTCCTGCTCCTTTACCCCCGGTTACCTGTCGATACAACGACGACAAATCGGACCCCGACCAAAAGGCGGACTCGAATTTATCAGCGACGGACTCCGCGTGGCCCATAACCCGTCGTTTACGAATGATCGTAAACCAACTGTATACAGACGCAGCCAGCAGTGACGCCATTACCAACTGTACAACCAGACTCGCGTCGAGGACCAAATTCAGAATTGAGGTATCGCTATGCATGATGCATGTGCTCCCGAAAGGACCCGCTTATTCGGTTGGCTTGTCGCTGGCGGGTGGATCAAACAATGACAGAGATTCCAGGTTGCTCGTTGGCATTGGAATTCCGAAGTGCAAATAGGCGTTCTTTGTCGCGACGCGGCCGCGCGCTGTGCGCATGATAAAACCCTGTTGAATAAGGTAAGGCTCCAATACGTCTTCGATCGTGCCACGCTCTTCACCGATGGCAGCCGCTAGGCTATCGACACCCACCGGCCCGCCATCGAATTTCTCGATGATGGTTAGCAGCAATCGTCGGTCCATCGCATCAAAACCATGCGGGTCGACTTCGAGCATGTCCATCGCGGCAGTCGCAGACGCCTCGTTGACGACACCATCCGACTTCACTTCGGCGTAGTCCCTGACCCGACGCAGCAATCGGTTCGCAATGCGTGGCGTGCCACGCGACCGTCTCGCAATCAGCGCGGCACCCGCATCATCGATCGCAAGACCTAAAATGCCAGCGGAGCGGCGTACGATGTCGGCAAGCTCATTGATCGAATAAAACTCAAGCCGTTGTACGATCCCAAAACGATCACGCAGTGGCGAGGTCAGTAACCCCGCTCGCGTTGTCGCGCCGACTAGGGTGAACGGCGGCAGATCCAATTTAATCGACCGCGCTGCGGGCCCTTCGCCAATCATGATGTCGAGCTGGAAGTCCTCCATTGCCGGGTACAAGACTTCTTCAACAACAGGACTTAATCGATGTATCTCGTCGACGAACAAAACGTCATTCGGCTCGAGGTTGGTCAGAATGGCCGCGAGGTCGCCGGGCTTCTCCAATACAGGGCCTGACGTTTGACGCAGACTCACATTGAGTTCATTAGCAACGATGTGTGCCAGTGTGGTTTTGCCGAGCCCAGGCGGCCCGAATATCAGCACATGATCTAGCGATTCGGCCCGGTTTCTTGCGGCGCTAACAAAGATCTCCATCTGCTCTTTGACCGCGGGCTGACCGACATAGTCTTTGAGAGTCGTCGGCCTGATCGCACGATCGAACACGCGATCGTCCGATACGCTATCGCCACTGATGAGTCTTTCGTCAGAATCGCTCATGCCCTAGCCCGCCGCTTGCTTGAGTGCGAGACGGATATAGTCTTCTGTGGTCTTGGCGTCACCGCTTTTCTCAACAGAAGTCAGCAATCGGCGAATTTCAGTATCTCGATAACCGAGCGCTAACAACGCATGAAATGCCTCGCCTCGGCCATCGTCGCTTTCAGCCACGACACCGCCACTACGCACTATTGACACATCAGCGTCCCCTAACCGATCTCGCATCTCAACGATCAGGCGCTCTGCCGTTTTCTTACCGATACCTGGGACTTTCGTGAGCGCTTGCACATCATCAAACTCAACACAGCGCCGGAATCCGTCGACGCTGATACCGGATAAAATCGCAAGCGCGATACGAGCCCCAACGCCGGACACTTTCAAAAGCCCGCGAAACAACGATCGTTCCGCTTCGCTACCAAAGCCATAAAGCAACTGAGCATCTTCCCTAACAAGAAAGTGCGTCAATAAGCGAATCGGCTGGCCAGCCGATGGCAAGCCTAGGAATGTTGACATTGGCGTCTCAAGCTCATACCCGACGCCATTCACGTCGATAACGACGACGGGCGCCTGCTTACTATCCAGGGTTCCGGAAATGAAACTGATCATCGTCGCGCCACCATGGACTTCGCCACTTGCGAAGCAAGTCTCCGGCTATTGGCGTGACACATCGCAACCGCTAATGCATCAGCCGCATCCGCTTGCAAATTCTCGCGCAGGCCAAGTATCGCTTTCATCATATGCTGAACCTGCCGCTTATCAGCACCGCCCGTACCCGTCACGGCCAACTTGATAGCCCGTGGTGCATACTCAGCGATCACCAAGGACGTGTCGAAACTGGCGCAGATCGCTGCGGACCTCGCGGCGCCGAGTTTCAACGCAGATCCAGCATTTTGACTCACGAACACCTGTTCCACTGACATTTCATCCGGCGACCACTCAGCAATCAATTCGCGGACCGACGCATGGATATGACGCAGCCTGTCATTAAAGTCCTTATCCGTGCATCGAATCGCACCCGCGTGTACGAAACGACAATCTGGCCCCGTCGCATCAACGATTCCAAAGCCGGTGATTCGGGAACCGGGATCGATACCCAAAATGCGCACGGTATCAGGCATCGCTAACCGAGCTGCTCAAGAATCTCATCCGCGATGTCTGCATTGGTGTAGACCTCTTGCACATCATCAAGATCTTCTAGTGTGTCAACGAGCTTCAACATCGTCTCGGCATCTTTACGGTCCAGTGATGACGAGGTGCCTGCGTGCATCGTTACCTCAGCCGTCACAGGGTCCAGCCCTGCTTCACTCATCGCATCACGTACCTGCTCGAACTCTCCCGGAGACGTCAGCACATCGATGGACTGATCATCGTTGACGACGACGTCCTCAGCACCGGCGTCGATCGCCGCGCCCATGACCGCATCTTCGTCGCTATCGCTCGGGAAGCTGAGCAATCCCACCTGCGAGAATAGGTACGCGACCGAACCATCAGCGCCAAGGTTGCCACCGAACTTCGAGAAAGCATGGCGAACTTCAGCAACAGTGCGGTTGCGGTTATCTGTCATGCAATCAACCATGACTGCGGTGCCGCCTGGGCCGTAGCCCTCGTACCGAATCTCGAAGTACTCATCACCGTCAAGCTCACCAGATCCCCGCTTGATGGCACGCTCGATATTGTCTTTCGGCATACTCTGCGACTTCGCCTTATCGACTGCCATACGAAGGCGCGGATTCGATTCAAGATCGCCACCGCCCATACGCGCTGCGACCGTGATCTCTCGAATCAATTTGGTGAACAACTTACCGCGTTTCTTATCCTGAGCACCTTTTCGATGCTGGATATTCGACCATTTACTATGACCTGCCATTACCCTGTTCTCGTTCTCGTTCTCGTTCTCTTTCTCTGCTTCAGTCTCTGCGCTTCCATGTCGGTCAGAAACGCAATTGGATACCTGCTACCAAACCATTGTCGATGGTCGCCTCTGGCCCCGAATCGAACCCGACACTGACGTAGCGCAGACCGATGTAAACATCCGCCTCGCGAAGCACGTTATAACCGATTCGCGCCTCGAGCTCCTGATACTGATCTCCATCACCAAATGCGAGCACATCGGGCGCAAAATACGCATGTCCGTATAGGTTGATCCGGTTGTATTCGGGTAGCGTGTAACGCACGAACCCGCCAATGCCAAGCGCCACAGCATCCTGATTAAAAATCGATGAATCTATGATAAACAACTTGCCACCGAGACCACCGATCACAGGGCTTTGTCCTCCGGATGCTTCGCCGGTCAAATGTAATCCCGCATGGATAACATCGCCGCGATCTTGGTGATGCAACCAGCCGATGTCGTATCGTAGCTTTCGCGCCGTGACATCAGACGCGAACGATAGCCTCGCGGCATCGTCATTGAGGTTCAGATCGAGTTCGGCCGCATGACCGCTCGACGCGGTTGCAGCCAATATGAGCACGGCGAGCAGCGCGTACTTGAGATTGCCTTGCATGTCCATTCTCCTGATCAACTGTCGTTGAATAAATACCAGTGTTATCTGACCTCACCGTCGATATGGGGTTCCGGCATTTACCCTCGCGACCTTTTCGATATGATACCGGTTATCCGGCACGCACGCTGACCGGGTTGACGATTCGCCGAGACACACCAGAC
>JBCAZE010000154.1:0-7260 GCA_039700805.1 Pseudomonadota bacterium
CGCGCTCTTGCGCGACTTCGTACCAAGAACGATATGGCGCATCAACGGAGAAATCTCCGATCGAAGCCGCACGCGCGGGTTGACCGTCTCCATCGTACAATTTGACCGCGATGACCGGTCGCTTGCGACCGTCAGCGATCAAACGTGATTGGGATTCGACCCATTCGCCACGGATGGGCTGTCCAGCGTAGTGAATGTTGCGACGTAAGACTTCGCTGACCACACCGTTGCCATCTGTGATCGTTGCCTGCAACACGTTGTCACCGTTCTCGAGATCCACACCGCGCCAACGACTCACGATCAAAGATCCCGCGCTATTCTTCTCACTACCATCGAAATTGAGACCGCTGACCGGACGACCGTTCAGGGTTAGCGTGACCTTCGAGCCAGGCACGTGAGAGACCGCGATACTCGTGCTAGGGATTGCCGGTAGATAGTCCGCTGCCGGTGTGACGATCGCGTTGCCAACGGCCATCTCTTCAATATTGATCGCCGCTGCCACAACGGTTTGTTCTGCCGTCGCATTGATGGCTGCGATTTTCTTATCCAACGGGTCTTCACTGATCGTCGGGCCAGGTGTCGCGGCGCGTGTTGCAACCTCCAGCTCGCCGCTTTCCGCCTGCGTGACTTCCACAACGGATTGCTTGCCCGGTCGGATGCCGTTCATGACAAGTTCAACACGGCGATTGCGCCGCTTACCAGCTTCTGTGGCATTGCTCGCGATCGGTGCATCCGGCCCGCGACCGGTGACGCGAATACCATCTTTGCGCGTCGCCAGCTGACTGGCCAAATAATCTGCAGCAGCCCGTGCACGCGCTGCTGACAAGACATAGTTGTCTGCAAACTTGTCTCTGTTTCTTTGCGAGATACCATCGGCATCCGTATGACCTGTGGCCGCGATTTCTATCGCATAGACGCCTTGCCACTCCTCGATCAATTGGTCGAGAGTCGCTTTATCGCTCGACGACAACTCTGCGGACAACACGTCGAAGTTCAGAGACAACACGTAATCAGCGTTTTCCGTTGTCGCAGCCTCTCGGAGCATTCGCGCTTCGCCGACGGGCGTACGTTGATTACGTGCCTCTGGCGTATTGAAATTCGTCACCGCTTTCGTGATGAGTTCGCCTGCGAATTCGGGTGAAATACGCGCGCTGAACTCAATTGTGTCCTGCCAGTTACCGTCGCGTGCGCCGGTGACAAAAATCACTGCATTGCCTGTGGCACGCGGACTCGAAATCCGGCGTCCATTGAGGCGTGCAGAATCACTGATCAGAGTCGCGGCCTCAGGCAATAGGACGGTGGTGCTGACATCCGACAAGTTGACTTCACCACTACCAGACAAGTGCAGCGTGTAATCAATGGTGTCCGCTCGTTTGCCGCCGGCGTTACGAAGCGTTAACGCGACTGAGCCGGTCTTTGGCGCTTTGCGCTTCAGATAGAAGTCTGCACGCTGCACGAGACCGGGCCGCAAATTGACCCATTGCGAATCCGCCCGACCAGCGAATCTCAAGGTATCCTCGCACTTGGCCAGTGTCAGCCATTCCGGCACGGTCACTTGGTCCAATTGAACGGTGTGGCGACCCGGCGCGATACCTTCAATATGGAATCGGCCACCCGCGTCTGTTACCGCGTAACGTCCATTTTCCAAATAGACTCGAACACCCTCAACGCCGGCTTCCTCAGAGAACGTCTCATCCTGGCAGTCCGCCTCGAGAACCCGGCCAATGACGGTACTTCTTGAGCGGAATAGATCCTCTCGGAGACGTATGGTCGACAGCGCATCATTGGAAACCACACCAAGATCGGCCGTTGCGCGTGCGGTATTGACCGCTTGTTTGCCGCGAGCACCGCCTGTCACTTCCATGACGTAAGCAAGCGTTATGGTCGTGCCAGCGGGAATGTCTGGGAGTGCAAATTCAAAGGAACCGGTATCGCTCACGATGACAGGATCGGCAATCTCTTGGCCATCCAGTTGTGCCGAACCGCTTACAAAACGGAACCCGGTTGGTGGTGTATCCGTTAGGACAACACCGGTTGTTGACACGCGCTCCGAGCTATTTTGCAAACGCACTTCATAGCGAACGAAGTCGCCAATGGCGGCTGTCAGCGCGCGTGTGGATTTAGTAAGAAACAGTGTGCCGTCGAACGGATCGAGTGGAATATCCGCAAGAACCGCGGCCCCAGCGACTAGCTGCTCGAACTGCCCGCCAAATGAGGCGTCTTCAATCGTAAATGGTGCACCGGGCAGCGTTGAGAGCTCTTCAAGCGTGCGGTTGGATGGCCCGATGTATTGCGTCGGTGCAACGACCTGTAAGCGATAGCGCCCTGGCGCAAGCACCGGGAACCGATAACCACCCGCTGGCACTTGGTACACGAGACCGGATGCATCGGTCGCAGTTGCACCGCTGACAACCGTCGATGGGTATTCGCTGATACCGTCATTGCCGAACACCGTCGCCGGCAATCCAGTATCCAGATCAATAATCGTAATGGTTGCGCCATTCAATGGCTGGCCAGTCGTTGAGTCGAAGACCACTGACAGCGGCTCAACGAGTGCGAGCGCCTGACTGACATCAGCGGCGTCTGCAACGTCGACATAGTCAACGCTAATCGTTGTGTCACTGCCGCCCTCAAGCGCACAGTTACCGCTATCGACCGCGTCATCTACCAATGCGATATAGCCCGTGAATACACCGGTATTCACATCGGTCTCCAACAGCAACAGCGTTTCGGTATCGCCCGTCACCGTGTTAGTGACGACGACTTCTACCTGTTCGCGCTGTAATGGATCGAGATTTTGATCCCCATCCGACACACGAATCAACGCCGACTCACTGCTGTTGTAGAGACCTGTCTCGACGACGGGTTGCGCCTCAGCGAGATCCAGCGGTTGACCGTCAAAACCGAGTGGCGCAGGCAGGTCCTGGAACACCCCATTCAGGGCGCACTGTGTTGGACCGAGTCGTTCACCCGCGGCGCCTGGCTGGTTCACCAGGCGTGTCAGAGTGGTTACGGACGGCGTACGACCAAACACCGTGGTCACGGCTGCGGTATTACTCGCAATCGTCGAATCCAGGCCAAGGTCGGTTTGGAAAGTGGCAGTCGCCGTGTTTTCGATCACAGTGCCCGGCGGTGTCATCGCCATCGTGGGCATCGCAATCAACGCGGCGACGAGCGCCCATCCAGAGAAAACCGGGGAGCGACGAATCGCCCCCCGGCATTTTCCGGAACTCGTTGATGGTAGCGGAATTCCGGCGCACGGCGCAGCCACGAACGAGTGAGCTACTCGTTCGCTTATCGCTGCCGACACTGCTATCAGCAGCGCCTTAAAGTGAGCCAGAACGCGCATCAACGATTAGTTGATGGTGACCTGGAAGGACACAACCAGCGTGTTGTCGACGCCTGCGTTGGTTCCCAGCGTAGCACCAAGATCCGCTTCCAGCGTCGCGCCGGTCAGACCACAACTATCGGCATCCGCATCGCCCGCATCAGCAGTACAGAATGCGGTGACGCCCGCCAACGTGTACTGAATGTCGGACGCGCCGCCATTGTACTGTGCCAGCAAGATAGACAGCTCAGCTTCCAGTACGTCGGTGATACCTACTGCGGTTGCATCGGCAGTACCGGTGTTGACCACAGTGATCGAGTACTCGATGACCGCGCCCGGAATGTGTAGCGGATCAGTCGTGCCATTGATCGGGTCGCTGAGCAATGTCTCAGCTTTCGTCACCGTCAGCGCAGCTGACGAAACTTCGTAGCCGTCTTGATCGGTTTCAGCGCCATCATTGCCTGCGTCCGCGAATACGACATCCACGGCATTCGGGTCATCACCGCCGACCGTTTCTGTAACAGCCGTTGCACCACTCGTGCCAGCGACAGCGGTCGTTGCGGTCGCACTGACGTTCGAGAAATCGCCGTTGGTCGCGCCAATCGGCACGTCCGCAACCACGAAGACCAGAACGCTTGCGTCTGCAGCCAGCGTATCGACGAACGGTTGATCACCGGCCGAAAAGTCGCCGCTGCCATCGGTATCCGCGAAGATGCGCAGGTTGTTAACGTCGCTATTATCAGCGTTACCGTGCACTGCAGTACCATCAGCAAGGTTCGCAGCGGTCAACGCATAGCCTTGAGCAAAGTTACCGGTGTTTGTTAATAAGAATGTCGCCACCGCGTTGGTCTGACCTGGGTTCACCGGCGTTGCCGCCCCACCCTGCTCAACCAACGTCAAGTTGACTCGGTTATCGACGAGGAACGTGGTGTCCTCACCATTGCCAACACCCGGTGTCGAGTTCCCTGTTGGGGACGACTCAATAGGTGTTTGGGTAATGCCGCCCACGTCATAGGCAACACTCGCCCGGTTCGTTACCGTGGTTCCCGCCTCAGTCCCGACAGCAAATGCCGACCCTGACGCGAAAGCAGCAGCAACTACAAGGCCGAATGCACGCAGTGCATTGTGCCTTTTATTTGCGAATATCATCTCCGCTACTCCTGGTTACTATTCCAAAAAATAAACAGGCAAAGCTCGCTCAATTTGCGCGTACGGTGCTTCGCCAAAGCCGTAGCGCTCCCTTTTCTTATTTAGAGCCTGGAAATCCTTGACCAGGGGATGGGCGGAATCGCCCGAAGACTAATTGAGACGGGCGCGAAATCTTCCAAACCCGCGAGAACCGGGATCAAGCACGTCATTCAAGACCCAACGGATATGTGTCAAGTCCTTCATTGCCGCCGCACGATCTTCCCCGTCGATGGACACGGTAAGGTTTGAAATCTCATCGAAGGTGGTGCCACCATCCGCTGAGAAACTGATGCTGGCACCCGGCGCAAATGCCGAATCCGCAACATACTCAAGCTCTTCCGAAATTGGGTAAGTAATCGTGACGTTGTCTGCGCCATCTTCACCGATGTTGGTGTAACTCACGGTGTAAATCACGACATCGCCCGGCAGCACTTTGCTGACCGGTACGAGTGCTACTCGCTCGTTGCCGTTTTCATCCAAAACAACGCTCTCTTTCTCAACCGTTGTCTTGGTTTCGATATAACCCTTCTGTTGCGCCGCTGGCGCTGCGTCTTCTGCTTCCTGAGCCAATACCGGACTCGATACGAAACAGAAGGCGATAGCTAAGGCACTAACCGTTTTAAAGTTCATGATGATCGCTCCTATATATTCTCTATTCTCTGGTGCTGGTGTTATCAATCGATCAGCACCGCAAATTCGACGGCTTGCAAACCATCCGCAGCCGCGATGTCGCCGACAACAACGATCACTTCTGCCGGCGTTGCGGCGTCGTTATATCGACCCGCGTCGCCATCATCCTGGTCCGAAAGGCCAATACCATTCAGCGTGATTGAGCCTGCGACAAAGGTGGTGTTGGCAGGAATCGGGTCAGTGACAACCAAACCGGTGGCAGTTCCGGTTCCGGTGACCTCTAGCGTGATTCGATACGTAATCGTCGCGCCTGGAACTGGTTGATCACCACCAAAGGGATCGAGGATGGTTGCCGACTTTTGAAAATCGATTGCGACGTCAGATACGACGTATTCACCGGCAACTGACGCGGTAGCACCGCTGCTACCAACAACGGCATCGACGCTGTTCGTTCCGGCTCCAGCAATCACTGTCCCTGGTGCGCCTGAACCCGTATTGGCAGTGGCAACGAGACTACTGCGACCAATGTCACCGTTGTTTAGGCCCGCAGGAATATCATTGGCCACCAACACGGTAATGGTCTCGTCTGGGTTCAACGATGGATCGTTCGTTCCAGGCACGTAAGGCTCATCACCAGGTGATAAATCACCGGAGTTATCAGAGTCGAAGTAAATGGAAGGCGTCGCAGCGACAGGGTCGAAGTCGTCGGTTGCGTCGGTGTTATCCACCGTCAGCGTGTAGTCTTCAACACCGTTCCCTGTATTAGTGACGGTAAACACCAGTACGCGGTCTGTATCCGCTGGTGCAACCGCAATCTGCGGACTCTGCAGTACGACCGCAACGTCCAGCGTTTCATCGACAGTAATCGTCACTGTGTTAGATGATTGCGTCAGCGTTGTGCCTTCGACGTCGAAGGTCACGCTAGCGGTATTGCTGATATCGGTGCCGGCGATCGTGCCTTCAGCATTGGCCGTAGATGGCGCGACGCCTAAAAAAAGTGCGGAAACCAGCGATAAGACTGGCAGAACGGGTTTTAGCTTCATTGTTTGGTCCATTCGGGCGCCCTCATTGCGCCGTTCACCATAAGACTGCAACAAGTAAAAACGCGACGCCATAGAATCCCCCGATAAAGCGTTGAATTTGTGAAAGTTATCACAAGCCTATTGTGAGTCGCATCACACTTTGTGTTTGCGTCACTAAAGTTCACAAGAAACCGGCCGGGGGCCACAAAGAGTCGCGAAAAAAAGCTGAATTAACGCTTGACACCATGCCTTATGCCCCGTATTGTGCACCGCAACATTTGTTGCATCGCACCATTTCAGGAGATCATTGTGAGAAAACAGATCGAAAAGGCACTCTCGAAAGTTGCTGACACCGCACGTACCGGCGTCAATACCGCTGTCGACGCGACGCAAGATCGCGTTGGTCAAGCTGGCAAAGTTGTCGCGCAAGGCAAAAAGCCAGTACAGAAAGTTTCCAAGGCAGGCCTGGCGGTTAATGCCATCACCTTCCGCATGTCTAAAGAGCTGATCGAACTGCAAAGCAAGACCACTCAAGACAGTATCGACAATGTGGCAAAACGCCTCCGTGACGCATCGCGTGCTGAAAGCCTGCGTGAGCTGCTGAACCAACAACGCAGCATCCTGCCAGGCACGGCAAGCTTCTACGTAGAGAACGCAAAGAGCGCATTCTCAATCGTTCGCGGCGCGGCGTCTGAGCTTGGCTCAGTGGTCACGAGCTTCGGCAAAACACCGGCGACCAAGAAAGCAAAAACGGTTGCTAAGAAAGTGGCACGCAAAAAGCCAGTTCGCAAAGCTAAAGCAAAAGCGAAGACTGTCGCTAAAAAAGTATCGTCGGCAGTAGCTGACGCAGGCCAGGCTTCTTAAGTCTGTCCGGCCTCCTCCCCCCTGGAGGCACAAAATCTGGCTTCTCCCCCCCTACTTAGCCAGTACATCTCGCCGCCGGCTTCAAGCCGGCGGCTTTTTTTTGGATGCGTTTCGCAGAATGCGAATAATTACTTTCTTCTGTAACTTTTATCGCTATAATCGCCGCGTCGGTCGCTGACGGCCGGGGGGATCTGTTATGAGCAGCACACTTGCTGAGTTGAATACGTG
>JBCAZE010000155.1:0-7167 GCA_039700805.1 Pseudomonadota bacterium
TAACGAAAGTCATGGCGGAAAGACATCCCTGTTGTCGCCACGGGTGACCCATTTCGAATTGCCGGGCGGAAACGGTAGTTCCGAAACCGGCGAATAACGATGCCATCCATCAAGCCGGCTGGCTCAGATTCGATAACCGCAATGTTCACCGGTCGACCAAAGCGATTGACGTCAAAGCTCAAATTCACGAAGCCGCGTTCTTGGTACAGGGCCATCTCTTGTCGGGAGTTTGTTGTATTGTCGGGTGTTGTGACAATCGGCACGAGTCGCACGGCGACCGGCTCTTCAAACAACTCGTCGCGCACACGAATGAGCTCTGGCGACTTGCTCAACGTTTCCCAAGCGATCCGATAAGGAATGCGTGCGTTACGCGGCGTGCCGATTTGCGGGAAAGCGATGGCAAAATCACCCTTCTTTGCCATTGTTTGTGCGTAAAGCACCGGATCCTCATCCTTATGCGCTTCTGCAACGCGGGTCGCTCTGGCGATGGCGCGCTCTTTTTCTCGCTGCTGCACTTGCGCACTGAGGTCACCGCGTTCGGTGGTGGTCGGGTCATCGGTCACAAACGCGAGCTCCACCATCGGCATGACCAAGCGTTTGTCGTCTTTTCCGAAACGCGAGTTGACGATTGTGAAATAGCGTTTGTAGGCCAACAAAGAAGAGTTGAAGTCGCCGATACTGGCGAACCAGCGCGCGCGGCTCAGAACGGCATCGAGATATTGGTCTGACTCTTTGTCAAAGTTACGCAGCTGAAGCCTGTAGAGATTGTCCCTAATCTTGCCGGAATCCCGGACTTCGCCGAGCTCAAAATAGGCGCGACTCAGTGCGCCCATCAGGTCCATCTGCTCGAGGTTGTTCGGGCCAAGATTGACATGCGATACATGGATTGCACGCTCATAAACCGGAATCGCTTCCTCAATGGCGTTCATAGCGACCATGGTTTTTGCGAGACCTCGAAGCGGGTTCATCAGTTCTGGGTCGATGATGCTCGAGCTGTAGAGTTCCCGCATGGAGATCGCACCAAGAAAATTCTGTTGGGCGGCTTCGATATCGCCAGCATCTATCTGCGCGATGGCCAAATTGGTCAACGCCGACGCCAACTGCGGGCTCTGCTCTCCCCACAATTGACTGCTGACCGCCACAATTTGCTTCGCCAGTTCCAGTGCCTCTTCAGTCTCACCCGCTGTCGCTTGGGCTTGGTAGCGGGCAGTCAGGGAGAGCAGCTCGGCACCCTCCGGCGTGTCGGCGATTGGGCCGTCAACGTTAATGATCTCCGGTACTGGATCTGCCTCAGGTAAGTTCGCACGCGCGGCTGACGAGAACCCCGCCAACGCGACGAGTCCGACGAGCAAAACGGAAACGACGGTGAGTGTCTTCTCACGAAGACCGGAACTGCGACTACTACTCATGGTCTTTAGTAATACACGTCAACGTTCAAAAATTCCAGATCAGCGATGTTGGCATCACCTTTTGACAGTGAGATGACAGAAGTGACCCGCCCGAGTAGTCTTTGACCACCGGGATCACAGAAAGTTTTCGCTGGCAGAGCGGTACACTGCAACGGGAGTGACTACAGTGGCATCACAGCGCAATCGCAGCATCGGGAAGTTCATCATCATGACTTTGGCAATTTCGGCCGCCACGGCTACCGCCGACACGGCAATTACGATCTACAGCAAGGCGCAGCCAGGTGCTGTGGATCCAGCGTTGTATCGACCCACAGAAGGGGATCACTATCCTTCGCCTGCAGTGCCGGGTTACGCGATTGTCCGACAAGACAAGACGCTTTCGATTGAAAAGGGGCGTAGCGAAATTAAGATGACCGACGTTGCCGCCCTAATTGATCCGACCACGGTACGTTTCGAGTCTCTGACGGACCCTGAAGGACTGCGCGTCTTGGAGCAAGATTTCCGGTTTGATCTTGTCGGTACTCGTAAATTGCTGAGCAAGTTCATCGACCAGGAGATTCAGGTTTTTCAAGGGGTGGGCGATTCGCTCGTTGAGACAAAAGGTAGGCTTCTTAGCACGGATGGTGGTCTGGTGCTTGAACGTGACGATGGCTCCGTCTCCGTGCTTAGCGATTGGCAAAATGTGTCGCTCGGTGCATTGCCGGGAGGGCTAATGACACGGCCGACGCTGGTTTGGGACCTCAATGCCAGCCGTGGCGGTGAGCACAAAACGCGTCTTAGCTATGAGACCAAGGGCACCACTTGGTGGGCTGATTACAATTTACTCTGGACCCCTGAAGGTGATGGCAACACCGGCACGCTTGGGGTCGGGGCATGGGTCAGCGTGCTGAACCAAAGCGGTGCGAGTTATGACAATGCAAAACTCAAATTGATTGCCGGTGATGTTCAACGCGCCGAAGCGAATGTTGCACCACAGCCGGAAATGGCCATGATGCGCAGTGCGGCTGTCGATCTCGCCGATAGTGGTTTCGACGAAAAAGCGCTGTTTGAGTTTCATTTGTATACACTCGATCGGCCGACATCGATCCCCAACAATGCGACCAAGCAGATCGAGTTGTTTGCCCAAGTTGCTGCCGTACCCGCGAGGAAGCGGTTGATTTATAGCCCGAGTGGCACCGCTTACTTCGGTAGCATGCCACGGTATCTCCGGCGCAATGCTGACAAAGTCAACGCGTTCATCGAGTTTGATAATTCTCGAAAGAACGGACTTGGGATACCGCTGCCGGCGGGTCGTGTTCGGGTCTCACAATTGGATGATGCGGATCAAAGCATCGAGTTCATTGGTGAAGATATCATCGATCATACGCCGCGGAACGAGTCATTAAATATTCTGGTCGGTAGTGCATTTGACGTGCTTGGCGCACGCAGTGTCACAGCGTCAAACCGTGACAATTCTCGGCGTGTGATGGAGGAAACGGTTGAGATCACATTGACCAATCGGAAGACCGTTGCACAGCCAGTGACCGTTTTGGAGCAGCTCAATCGCAGTCAGAATAGTGAAATATTAGAAGCTAGCGACAGATACGAGAAGGAGCATGCGTTTCAAATCGCATTCGAGGTAACAGTGCCGGCGGATAGCAAGAAGACGATTCGCTATCGCGTTCGTTACACTTGGTGATGAGACGACGCGTCCAACCAGAATCGTGCGAGGCTATGCCAAAAGACCCACGGCCAATAGGCTTCCGCTGACGATCCCGGTTAACAAGCTGCGCAGTCGCTGAAACCACCGCGGGTATTGTCGCCAGCTGGTGATGCGCTCAATCGCATACCAGGCGACGAATGCTACCGCGAACAACACGCTCGTTTTCTGAAAGCTCGTTGGTGTCAGCAGCAAGCCCCACGCGCACAGCGACGGCAATATACTGAGCGCGTAGCGACGTTTCGGTTGATCGCTGCCGGCAACCGCAAGTCCCCACTGCAGCGCGCCCACGAAAGACAAAATGGTTGCTGCGTAGGCAAGCAGTGCGGTCTCGGCAGGCAACCAAGTCAGCTGAACGTCGGCGAGTAAGCAGCCTGCGATGGCGACGAACGGAATCAAACCGCCAATACCCAGTGCCTGCGCGACACCGGTGGCATCCTCGGTGTCATCTTGAAGATAGTCGCGAGCCTCAGGGACACCGCCAATGGTACGTTCGCCTGCCACGAGCATTGGCAGCGTAGACCATCCGTGCGTTTCCTTTAACGCTTGCCACTTTTTTCGCTCGGCTTCGCTGCCCATTGACAACGTGACCTGCCGCCATTGTTTTCCGGACGCGTCGAGAAGCTTGATTGCTTCTCGCGCATCACTGGTTTTGGTCACGTAAAGGGTAAGCACGTCACTCAGTCCGAGCTAACCTGATGTACATGGACATCACGTTGAGGATAGGGGATCGAGATACCCGCATCATCGAGTGCCATCTTGATGTTCTCGGTTAATGCGAAACGCACCGGCCAGTATTCACTGGTTTTCACCCACGGGCGCACAACGAAATTGACGCTGGAGTCACCTAATTCGCTCACGGCGATGGTGGTTGCGGGCTCAGGCAAGATTCGTTTTTCGTTATCGATGACGGTTTGCAAGACTTCACGCGCCTTCTTGAGGTCGTCGTCGTAACCAACACCGATCACGAGGTCGATGCGTCGTGTGTCCATCGCCGAGTAATTGGTGATTGCGCCATTGGTTACATTAGCGTTCGGCACGACGATTCGCCGATTGTCTGGTGTCGTCAATATCGTATTGAAGATCGACACTTGATCGACGACGCCGGCAATTCCTGCGGCTTCAATAAAGTCGCCGGTGCGGTACGGTTTGAAAAACACGATAAGGACCCCGGCGGCAAAGTTCGCCAATGAGCCTTGTAGTGCTAAGCCGACGGCAAGACCTGCGGCACCCAAAATGGCGACGAATGACGTGACATCGACTCCCAGTTGTTGGATCGCGGCCATCACAACGATCAACGTAAGTACCACGCTGAGGATGTTAAGTAGGAACCGTTCTAAGGTCTCATCGAGGTCGACTCGATTCATGATTTTGCGAACGCCCGACAAGATCATCTTTACGATGATGCGGCCGATGATAAAGATGGCGATCGCGCTGGCCACGCTGATCGCAAGATCGACGCCGGTAGTCTGTAGCGTCTCCATGATCTTGGTGGTATCGATTTCAAATCCAGCCACGATGGGTTCCTTTTTCAGTGATTTAGACGCCGGGATTTTACGGCATTGCCGACACTGATCAAGCGTCGCGCGATTTCGCTGGCTGCGGTTTCTCGCTAAGCGCTAGTGCATTTCCCGCGACGGCCAGGACGAGACCCGCAATCGCGATAGGCTGCCATTCATAGTCTTCAAACAAGGTCGAGATAATCAGTGCCACTACCGGCAGCATCACGCTGGTGTAAGCGCTTTTGGTGCCTCCGATGCGTTCGAGCAACTGAAGGTATAGGCCGAAAGCGATTGCGGTACCGGGGATTGCCAGAAACAGCAGCGACCCGATATAGCGCCAGGACCAATCCATGAGGAAAGGTTCCCCTTGCGCCAGCGCGACAGTGGCCGAGCACATAGCGCCCAGTGCCATGCCGGTCGCATTCACCGCGACAACTGGCAACTGGTGCCGCGTATTGCTGATCGCGGCCATATTGCCGAACGATGCCATCACGACAGCGAGTAGCACCAACACGATGCCTTTTATCGCGTTATCAGCAAGTGAGAGTGCCTGCACCTCAGGCCAGAACATCATGCCGACGCCTAGCAGGGCGGCGATACCTGCAACAACAGCGAGCGGGGTAATTTTCGTACCGAAAAACACGCGTTCGTTGACAAGGTTAAGGAACACAAGGGCGGTGAATAGAACGGCGACCAGACCACTTGGCAGGTACGCGGTGCCTTTGTAAACGAAGTAATAGTTTGCGGCGAACATCAGTACACCCTGGACGGCCACCATTGGCCAATGGGCTTTCGGTATCCGTAGCCTGCGCCGTTGCCAGGCGGCAAACGCAAACAAGGCGAGTGACGCGAGCGCAAATCGGTAAACAATCGACACTTGTGCTGGTACAACCCCGAGCTGGAACTTGATCATGATCCAGGTGGAGCCCCAGATGATGACCGTTGCAGCGTAAATTAGAGAAGTGTGCAACGAGGTTTGCTACAAAGAGACGCGATAAATACGGAACGGCGCGATCGTGTCGTAGTCGCCATCATCACGTCGAATCGCCTCGGGCAGTGCGCTCTCCCCGACGTATAGCTGGTTGTCGAACAAAGCCAGCGCCGAAGGAAAGCGAAGCCGTGCGTCTCTCAAAATGGTGGTCAGCCGTCTTCGACCGTCAGCCTGGATAATGCTGTTGTGTTCGATATCCGTAATGAACGCGCGACCGCCGCTGGTGACGGCAATACTGTCGCTCAAAGGCTTGTCACTGTAGCGTTCTGGCTTCAGTGTTTTGTCCGCCAAATCAATTCTGAATAGGCCATCGTGTGACGCGGCCGCGAGATACAACCAGTTGCCATCGGGGCTCGTCGTCAAGCTATCAATGCCTGGCATGATCGACAGGATGCCACCAAGAAATGTGAGATCGTTGCCTTCCTGGCCGATTTGCCATTGTTGCGAGGCGAGGGCAGGGTGGTCTTCTAGTAGCCGCTGCGCAAGCCGCTTCTCAATGTCGACAACCAGCAGTGCTGGCGACTGTCGCCATAGGCTGGTATCCGCGATGAACACGCGTTGACCATCCGCACTCACCGCAATGTCTTGCAGAAACGAACCGGCGCCCGCTTGTTCGCTGTCGAACTCGAACTCATACATCAGCGTGCCATCATCGACGTCGAACGCGAGCAAACGCGGGTTTTCGAAACCGAATCTGCCATGATCGCTCACCCAAATTCGGCCAAACCCGTCGGTCGCTATCCCACCGACGCTGCCGAGCGTCGTTTGTTGCGCAGCTGGGCTGGGGAACGGTAGCGCAACGCCATCATCAACCTTCAGTAATTGATTGTCGGTCGTGCGAATGCCGGGATGAACGCTGAAGAACATCGTGCCATCGCTCCCGAAGGCGATGTCTCCGATCGGCTGATCGTAGGCGATCACCGCATCGAGTGCTGGTGCATCTACCGGAATGGGTGTGTTGAGGTCGTTGTAGACGGTGCCACCGCCAAACTTCAGCCACACGCCTAATGCGAGCAACAGAAAGAACACCACAAAACCCAGGAGCACACGCGTCATGGGGCTATTCTACTGCTGATAGCTCCGGTCATACAGTCGTCTGACTTTGTGCACGGACTCACTCACGCGCGTGTCGCGTTCGGCGGGGGACAACGAAGCGGCATCGAGCATCATGCGTCGCTTCATGTAGTGCCCCTCGACGAGCAGTAGAAAATCACTCGCGGCAGCGTCGGGGTCCGAAATATCTGACATGCCGTGCTCGCTGTTAGCGATCAAATACTGGCTGAGCGCTTGCATCGCGGCTTGCGGGCCGGTTTCCCAGAAACTTTTTGCAAGACTCGGAAAGGCTTGCGTTTCGGATAGCAACACGCGGTGCATCGAAATCACCTGCTCGTCATCGAGCAGGCCTAAGAACCGGTATCCGAGACCTGTCAGCGCATCCTCGATCGGCAGATCCGGTGCGTGGCCGGCCATATCCAAGCCGTATTCTCGACACTTGGACATAATGCACTCTCGGAAAAGCTCATCTTTATTCGCAAAGTGTGAGTACACCGTTTGCTTTGAGACTTG
>JBCAZE010000156.1:0-7125 GCA_039700805.1 Pseudomonadota bacterium
CCCGGATAGAACAGACATCGCCTATCCGGGTCATCCTTGGCAAGGTTTCTTTCGTACGTCCAAAACACAGAACCTGTTTCGTGACCGGGCCATTTCTTGTAATAGATCTTGATTGGCTCGTTGCCCCAACCGAAGCCTTTGCCGCGATTGATGACATCCTGATCTTTATCAGCATGTATCTGACCAACAACCACAGAATAGGCGGCACGTTTTTTCTCGTGGCCAGCGTTCCGGGCAACATGCAGCACCTTCAGCGTCGCCTCCATCTGACCACCGACCAATGCGAATGATCTTGACGAGCGGTGCGCTCGTAGCGAGAAATTATTCCGCGGATCGTGCGTGCCGATACTGGTATTTCTGCCTCGCAACATTTGACGAAGCTCACTACGCGTATTCGTAGATCCCGATGTCGTGGGCGCCTTGTTGGGTGCGGTAAATACCAGGTTATTGTCCGCATCGAGATAAAAAAATTCGGGATGCGAAAATGCCTTCAATGAGCGGACGCCTACTTCATCCACCTTGCCATCACCGTTGCCATCGATCGGCAACGTCAACTTCCAAAAATCGAAGTTAAAGCGATCACCCGGCAACTCTGCATTTGCAGCTACCGAAAGAACTGACACCGAAAGCACAACACCCATCAATAAACGCATATCGCTCGCCTTACTTTTCATTCATCAAAACGGCACAAACCGCCTCAACCCCGATGCCGGGTTAAGACGGCGTGCGCGCTCTGACTGGCTGTCAACAACCAGTCCTTCCGTTTAAAACTTACCTTGCAGTCCGAAGAACAGACGCGGGCCATAGCTCAATACCTGGAACGTGTTGCCATCGATAGCACGACTGTCGATACGCTCTTCGTCGAGAATATTCTTGGCCTCCAAGCTTAACCGCAGATTGTTGGTCAGCTCATAGCGGACTCGAAGATCCAACCGCTCGTTGGCCGCGGTATAACGAATGCGGCCGAAGACATCGCGCGTGAACTGCTGGAAATATCCAGAGCGGCGATTATGAATCGCCTGGACGTACCACCTATCACTGTTCCAATAGAGCTGAACGGAACTGACTTCTTGCGATAGCCCAAAAAGATCCGCCGGCGGGATAATACCGAGCAATGGCGTGGTGGTGCTTTCACCGGTCTGTTGATCAATTGATACGCCGATGCCGTCACCACCATTCTGATCTTCAAACTCAAAGTTGGAGTCCGCATAGTTGTAGCTGATCTTGCCGCCGAATCCACTGAGGAAGCCAGGCAGGTAATCGAATGCATGCGTCAATGTCACCTCGAACCCTGTGATCGAGCTCTTGTCGTCGCTGATCTGCGTGGTCTCAACAATGCCCTGAACCTGGTTACCGTCGAGATTGAAGGTCTCAGTCTGCGCAACCGTTTCAAACGCACCATTGAATTTCTTCCAATAGACTAATCCAGCGATCACAGTGTCATCATTCGGATACCACTCAAGGCCGAGATCGACGTTGTTGGAGAGAATCGGACGAAGGAATGGGTTACCAGTGGCGCTGATGCCATTCACCGCTTCTGAGAGCGTGGTGTAGGCATTCCCAACATCGTTGTCCTGAATCGCGCGACCATTGCCATAGGCGTTGGGATCGGGACGCGACATCCCGCGGAAAACACCCGTCCGAAGAATGAGATCGTCGCGTAAGTCAGCGACCAGCGTGAAACTCGGCAAGATTTCTGTGTACCCGTTCTTCTGCGTATCGGTCTCGAAACCTAAATCCCCAGGATCACCCTCGGTGACCACAAAGCCAACACCATCAATTTCTTCGACGGTAATCGGTCCGCGATAACCGACCGACGTGATCTCGGTATCGACGAAACGAACGCCGAAATTACCGCGAACCGGTAAGTCGCCCCAGTTCGTATCGAAGTCGGCTTGCACATAAAACGCAAAGGTATCTTCGGTCACATCATTGGTACCAGTCGTAATACCATTCTGTAGTTGTACCGCCGAAAGTCCGCCATAGTTGGCCAACAAGGCATTCGCCGCACAGTTGAAATTGAATGTGGCGAAACCGCTGCCAGATGTACCGCTGCTCGCGTTCGTAATGAGATTCTGATCGGTCACATTGGATAAGAATCCGTTCTCAGGAAAACTACCATCTGCGCACGCAAGCACATTGCCAAGAATGGCGTCCGTCACTGCATTGTCCGCACCACCGTTTGGCGTCACCAAATCCTCATCCTCAAAGAGGCTTAGACCTGGTGCGTTGCGCAGCCCGCCCAGCTCGAGGTATTCCATGCTAGACAGTCGCGCGCCCGCCTTGATGTTCCGAATCGGCCCCGACTCTGGCTCATACGTTAAGTCCGCACGAAGCGCATCTAATGTGTTCTCTCGAGTGATCTGGCGTGCGCGCAATCGTGCCCGGTCTCGAGCATTGAAATAACTTGGGTCAGTGACTTCGAATCCGTTGCCGCCGTCGTTAAGGATCGTAGCTATCGCGACGCCAGAACCACCCTGATTGGTATCCAAGCGCAACGTGAAGTCATCACGGTTGCCACCGATCAGGTTGTCATGGGTCGCACCAAGACGAAGTTCGTAGTCGGTTTCAGTCCGCGTCGTATCGGAAACGGCATAGTCGAGATTCAGCGTTAACTTGTCGGTCAGACTGAAGTCGAGATTGATACCAAATCCACTGTATTCTTCCAGCCGTTGGAAATCGGTCGTGAACGAGTGAATGACCGACTCAGACACCGACGACGTGACAACACCGGTGTTGGGGTTCGACGTTAGGGAACTAAGATCCTCTTGCGTGCTACCCCATTGCAGGTCTTTGCGGAGCTCGCGCTGATCGCGTTCCGAGTATTGAAAATCAAACAGGACGTCGATGCGATCGTTCGGCTGGAACTGAACGCTACCAAAAATCGCTTCACGCTCGTCGCTGGTTGTGTTCTGGCGGTAGCGATGATCCCGTGGAATGTAGGCGAACGGTATATCCGCAACAGAGTTATAGTCGGGATTCGAGTCGATCAGCGCTTGTAGTCGATCGTTTCTGACACCGCCCAAACCATCGTCACAACGGCCTGTCGTGTCCGTCGGCAAAGCACTCGATGAGAACGAGGTTAACTCGCAGGCTTCGAGGCGACCACCACCGGACGTTGTTGTGTACTCCTGCTCCGGATTCGACTCATCGCGAACCTGAACACCGAGCGACACGCCGAGCCGCGCGTCATTGTCGAAATCAAATTGATCGATATAGGCAAGAGTCGCACGCGAGCCAAAGTCCTGACCACCGGTAATATCCGACTCATCGGGACTGTGCGCCGCTTTGACGTCGAATTGCAGCAACCGCTTGCCAAACACAAGCGGCTTTTTGGTGTCGAGATGAACCTGACCGCTCACCGCACCTTCTATATATTCGGCCGACTGTGATTTGTGAATCGCAATCTTGTTGAACATTTCAGATGGGAAAATACTGAAGTTCACTGCCCGGTTGCCCCCACCATTGGTAGCTTCACGGCCGTTGACGACAGTCGTACCGAGAAATGGTCCCAGTCCGCGCACGGACAACTCCGTCGCGCCGCCGTTTTCTTGGTGAGACGTTGCACCGGTCAAAGTCTCAAGCGCATCACCAACAGACAACGCCGGAATATCGCCGATCTGATCAGACGACAACCCATCAACAATCTGAACGGACTGCCGTTTGATTTCGATGGAGCTTTGAACCGTCCGGCGAATACCTGTCACGGTGATTTCATCCAGCGCATCGTCGGCACCGTTTGCACTGTCAGCCGCCTGATCCGAGTCTTGCGCTGATGCGGCACCTGCCGCGAGAAACAGGCTGGCGACGAAAATCGCACGGGCTCGGCGCGGCGCAGCTACGCGCGTGTTTTGTTTGGTCGTAAACATGCTATGTCCCACTTTATTGATGCTGTTACGAATGGCTGTGGCTAATGTGTTTGGCGCAATCATGCTATTCCTCCACTCCGACCGTCGCCTCGGACGTACTCGAGTTATACGGCGATGCCGCATTGTCTGTATCGAGCGAATCGCCTTCTAGATATGACTCGAAATCATCAGTGAAGACAGCCGTCGTCCCTGCCGTGTCCGAGTAGATCTCGATCTCGTCTACGCTTACGATGCCCGTCGCCTCGCGAATGCCACTGTTGTCACCAAAACGGAACGCGACATGTGTGACACCTCCGAGGGACGCGTTGTCAGGCGTATAGGCTGGCAGACTGACACCATCAACGGTAATCGTTACCGACGGCAACATTGCTGTATCACCGCCAGGATACTCCCAGGTCACTTCAACGTTCATAAACGCATCGAGTGTGTGCGGTAACGAAGACGTATCGATCGTACTTGGGCTTCTGATGCCGAAGCTGTCATCTCGAATCCGGAAGTCGAGAATCGCGCCGTTATTATTGGTATCAGCATTGAACAGCGTAATAAACGCATCACCGTTCCCAAGCGCATCATCCAACCGCTTGATTGCGACGTTGAGTCGACCAGCCGCCAAAGGACCATCATCACCTAGCGCATATCGCAGCTCACCGGTATCCCCACCGTCGGTATCAATAATCTCAGCAACCTTGTTGCCCGGTGTACCAGGACCACCGGCCTCATCGGCCTCTGCCCCGACCGTCGCTTCAGACGTGCTCGAGTTATACGGGGATGCCGCATTGTCGGTATCGAGTGAGTCTCCTGTTAGATAGGCTTCGAAATCGTCACTGAATACAAGCTCGAGGCCATCGGTGTCGCCATAGATACCAAGATCATCGACGCTGAAGATGCCGGTCGCCTCGCGGACACCGCCATTATCACCAAACCGGAACGCGACGTGCGTGACGCCACCGAACGCTGCGTTGTCCGGCGTGAACGGTGGCAGCGCCACACCGTCAACCGACAGCGTGACTTCCGGCAGCATCGTCGTATCGCCGCCGGGGTATTCCCAGGTAACGACGACGTCCATGAACTCATCGAGCGTCAACGGCAGCGACGACGTATCGACTGAGCTCGGCGCCCTCACCCCGAAACTGTCGTCGCGAATTCGAAAATCGAGAATTGCGCCGTTGTTGTTTGTATCGGCATTGAACAGCGTGATAAACGCGTCGCCGTTACCAAGCTCATCGTCCAACCGCTTGACCGCAACCTCAAGACGTCCGGCAGGCAATGGGCCACTGTTATCCAGTGCATAACGAAGCTCGCCCGTATCACCTGCATCAGTGTCGATGATTTCAGCGAGTTTGTTGCCCGGTGTTCCCGGCCCGCCCGCACCATCGATGACCTCAACGGTCGCTTCTGACGTGCTTGAGTTGTACGGCGACGCAGCATTGTCAGTGTCGAGCGAGTCGCCTTCTAGATACGACTCGAAGTCATCGGCAAAGACGCTAACAAAGCCAGCCGTATCCGAGTAAATCGCGAGATCATCGACGCTGACTTTACCGGTCGGCTCGCGCACCCCGCCGTTGTCACCAAAACGAACGGATACATGAGTAACGCCACCAACCGAGTCATTGTCCGGTGTGAATGACGGCAAGCTCACACCGTCAACCGAGATGGTCACCAGCGGATTCACTGACGTCGAGCCGTTCGGATACTCCCACGTGATTCGAACATCCATGAACTCATCGAGCCTGAACGGCAGCAGCGACGTATCAATGGTACTCGGGCTGCGAACACCGAAGCTGTCATCACGAATGCGGAGATCGAGGATTGCGCCATCATTATTGGTCGCTGAGTTGAACAGCGTAATGAACGCATCACCGTTACCGAGATCGTCATCGAGCCGCTTGATCTTGAGCTCGACACGACCCGCCGCCAACGGCCCGTCATCACCGAGAGCGTAACGTAGCTCGCCGGTGTCACCCGCGTCTGTATCTATGATCACGGCAACCTTCGTTGTACCGCTGCTGGTTTCACCACCCACGCCGTTGATCGTAATCACGAGCTCGGCGGTTGTGCCATCAACCGAGGTAATTTGAATCGTATCTGTGATTCGATCACCTTGCACGAGCGCTGCGATCGTCTCATCGCTCGTATCCAGTGTGTATTCCCATACACCTGAAGGTGCGATAGAGAATGTACCGTACGTCGTCATGGCGTTGGTTTGTTCGACCAGCATCGCCTCACCGGGGTCTGGATCGATGACCGTCACTGTATCGGTCAAGACTTGCGTCACATCGCTATTGATGGCGCCAACTAAGTTGAAGAACGCGGCGGGTGTGGATTCACTATCCGCGCTGCGGTCAAAGACCGACACCGCTGCATCGACGGAATCTGGATAAGTCGTTGACCCTGCGAAAACATCACCGACCATATAACTTTCGAAATCATCCATAAACGCAAGTGTTGTGCCTTGCGTATCGGAGAAGATCTCGACGTTGTCGATAAAGTAGGAACCAAACGGAATCACCGTGCCGTTGTCGCCAAAGCGCCATTGCACGCGTTCGACCCCTTCCGCGAACCATTGATCAAGGTCCGTGAAATCAGGGTCAACAACTGCGGCTGTTGAGAACGGTCCACCGCCGAGTGCTTCCCCGTTGATCAGAATCGTGATCTGGTTGGCCTCGTCCATATCCCAGATGATCTCGATGTCATACCATTCGTTAGGTGTGAATGGCGCTTCGATAATGCCGTCAGGATATGCGGCATTGTCGGTGTTGCGCACCAAGAATCGCGGATCTCTTGGACTACCGTCATCGTTGGTCGCAGAGCCTTGGATTCGCAAGTCGACGAGAGACTCTGATGAACTTCCAGAGGAGCCATACAGCGTGATGTAAGCATCTTTCTGATTGCCGTCATCGGCTAACGCTTCGGTCTTCAGGAACGAGAACGACAATCGGCCCTGTCGCTGATGCGGATCGAGATCCAGCCGCAGCTCTCCTGTGTCGCCATTGATCGTATTACGGATCTCAGCAACCTGAGTGAGCGCCGTGACGCGAATCACCAAGTTTGCTGCCGTGCCATCTAGTGATGTAATCGGAATGATGTCATTCACAGACTCACCGACATCCAGCCCTGCGACTGTCGGATCCAACGTATCCAATACATAAGTCCATTCGCCGCTCTGCGCGATCGTGAACAGCCCGTAAGTAGTTTCAATCTCGGATTGCGGGGTGACACCGTCCTCGCCGAAGTTCACATCAATCACAGTGACGGT
>JBCAZE010000157.1:0-3613 GCA_039700805.1 Pseudomonadota bacterium
CACTTGGCAAGAACGGCGACTTGTTGGTACTCGATCCGGACAACGACTTCTTCCGTTATTTGAATGATCGCGAGGGCGAGTAGGCGAGCTGATGCATTGGGAGGCGCTCGGTAGCGCATTGGCACTCGTCATGATTATCGAGGGTATCGGTCCGTTCGCTGCCCCACGCGTGTGGCGCCGGGCAATGATGCAGCTTGGTTTGCAACCTGATACGACGTTACGGGTGTTTGGCGCCGCTTTGATGATCGGCGGCGTCTTGTTGTTGTCGGCGTTGTAGAACAAAAAAACACGAATTGGGAAATACCATGGGCAAGAATATCGTTGTCGTCGGTGCGCAGTGGGGCGACGAAGGTAAGGGCAAAATCGTCGACCTATTGACGGACAGAGTGGCTGCCGTCGCACGATTCCAAGGCGGCCACAATGCCGGACACACCCTTGTCATCGACGGTCAGAAGACCGTATTGCATCTGATTCCATCGGGCGTGTTGCGTGATGGTGTCCAGTGCTTGATCGGGAACGGCGTCGTCATTTCGTTGCCAGCTTTGATCAAGGAAATGGATGGTCTGGTCGAGAATGGTGTGCCTGTGTTTGAACGCTTGCGGATATCGCCAGCGTGCCCATTGATTTTACCCTCGCATGTTGCGCTCGACGCGGCGCGCGAGAAAGCGAGAGGCGCTGCGGCGATCGGCACCACGGGACGTGGCATCGGCCCTGCTTACGAGGACAAGGTTGCACGGCGCGCATTACGAATCTCTGATTTGTTCTTGCGCGAAAAATTCGCCGCCAAACTGGGTGAAGTCCTCGACTATCACAATTTCGTGCTCAAGCACTATTTCGGCGCGGACACCGTCGATTTCACGGCCACTCTCGATGAGGCGCTTGCATTGGCAGAACGTGTGTCGCCTCTGGTGGCTGACGTAACAGGTATTCTTCATGACTTACATGTACGTGGCGAGAGCACGTTGTTTGAGGGAGCGCAAGGCACATTGCTCGACATCGACCATGGTACCTACCCGTTCGTGACCTCAAGTAATACGGTCGCGGGAGGTGCGAGTATCGGTACTGGCATCGGTCCCGGCGAGATCGATTACGTGCTTGGCATCGTGAAGGCCTATGCCACCCGCGTCGGTGCGGGACCCTTCCCGACAGAATTGATGGACGATAACGGTGCGCACCTGGCGCGTGTGGGCGCGGAGTTTGGCGCGACAACCGGTCGACCGCGGCGCTGCGGTTGGTTCGATGCCGTTGCGCTCAGACGTTCGATCATTAACAACGGCATTTCAGGACTCTGCGTAACCAAATTGGACGTACTGGACGAGTTTGAGACCATTCGGATGTGCACCGGCTATCGCATCGATGGCCAAGTGACGGCATCGCCGCCGGTGATTGTTGACCGTTATGCCGAGGTGGAGCCGGTCTATGAAGACGTTGATGGTTGGCAAACGAGCACGGTCGGTGTGACGAGTGAAGAAGACCTTCCGGTCAAGGCGCGTGAATACCTGGCGCGAATCGAAGAAATTGTCGAGACGCCAGTCGATATTGTCTCGACGGGTCCGGGGCGCGAGCAAACACTGATTCGTCGCGACCCGCTCGCCGACTGAATATCCGTTTGGCGGCTCTTAGCATCCAAGCCGGTCCGGCGGCGCTCCAACACTTACGCGAGCACGGGTTTCGTCCGTCAGATGTGAAGATGATGGCCGGGGCGTCCGGCGGTGCCAAATGGTTGGTGCTCGCTGGTATGGACAAGGCGCTGCTTTCCGAGGTCGTTCCCCAATTCGAGGGGCCTGTGCATTTGCTCGGCTCATCGATTGGTGCGTGGCGTTTCGGCTGCTACACGCAGTCCGACCCACTGGCCGCGATCGAACGTTTCCAACATGCCTATGTCGAGCAAACCTATAGCGAGAAGCCGACGCGCGATGAAATCTCGCGTGTCGGGCGAGAAATGCTTGATTACATCATTGGTGAGTCTGGTGCAGCAGAGATTCCCGAGCATCCCGTTTTCCGGCTGCATGTTATGGCAGTCCGAGCGAGACATCTGTCCGCTAGCGAAAAGACGCCCGTCCTGCTAACGGGTCTTACGTTAGCGATGCTATCGAATCTGGTGTCACGCCGTGCCCTTGGCGGGTTTTTTAGCCGGGCACTTGTGTCAGACCGTCGTGATCGTGCGCCATTTACTAACGTCGACGATTTCCCTATTGATCACATCGAACTCACCACCGAAAACGTGATTCCGGCGATACAGGCATCCGGTGCGATACCGATGGTGTTGAACGGTGTTAGTCCTCTCCCCGGGGCGCCCGACGGCGTTTACCGCGACGGCGGCATCATTGATTATCATTTTGATGTGCCACTGTCGGCCTCGACCGGTCTGACACTGTTCCCACATTTTTATGAGCACTTGACGCCTGGCTGGTTCGACAAGCGGCTGAAACGCCGAAAACCAAAGTCGCAGCATTTAGATCGTGTGATCTTAATGTCACCGTCGCCCGAGTTTGTCGCCGGTTTGCCCTACGGAAAGATTCCGGACCGTCAGGACTTTAAGACGATGGCGCCAGACGAGCGTCGCACCGCGTGGCGGCGCGTGGTGCGCGAAAGTGAACGTTTGGGAGACGAATTGCTTGAGTGGGTAGCCAGCGACGCGCCTGCGAATGCTTGCCGTCCTTTAGTCTGACGCGCGTTCAACGAGATTTTTCACTAATTCCTCAAAGTCTTCGCGTAAAAATGCGTCTTCAGCGTTTCGCCACCCTTGCAGCATGACGATATCCCGCAAGCCGGTAACCAAGACACCATCGTACTCCCCGGTCTTGACCGGCAAGTTCGTACAAATAACAGGTCGCAGTCGAATCATACGACCGAGTGGTTTGCTGAGTGCATGCTGCAAGCGTTTAACATCTTTGAGTTTCGGTGCAAGATCAATCGTCATATCTCCCGCGATCAACCGGTGGTTTTGTAACCGTGCTGACTCAGCGCCGCGTTTTCCTTGTATCGAAACGATGGCAAACGCGCCTTGAACACCAATTAGCACGTGATCGATGCGATCGCCTTCATCTTGAGCACGGACATCGTGGAACATACGATAATGATCGCCAGCGATCGAAGAGAGTTGGAGCGCGATGTATCGCTGCTGTCTGATGTGAGATTCCAGATGTCGAATACGTCGTATATCGCGAAACGACATCACGGCTAAGGTGATCAATACCACAATAGCGGTAGCCAGAATTGAAACGGGCAGCCCGTTTGGCCACGCAATCTGCTGTTCAATAGGGAGCACGAGGGCAGTCGCTGCTGACGCAAGACCGACCAACAACGCTGTCAGCCTGCGACGCAGGCTCGCGCGGATTTTATGGCGCGTACGTCGTGCATGTTGACCGGGTTCATTGATCAGCGGGACGCCGCGATGCCAGCGACCCATGACACGTAGCAGGCCTTCGCTGATGTACAACAACAGTAATGCGACTGTTGCGAACGTCAGCGCACAGAGTGCGGCGGTTGCTTGTGTCTCTAGGGTCATGGTCGCCCAATTGGATCGAAGGTCCTGAGTCTACTGGCATTTTCAGTCAGCGAGTGTGATTCGGGTCACGGGCGTATGCAGGACGCGCGAGGAAATTGTTGG
>JBCAZE010000157.1:3713-7119 GCA_039700805.1 Pseudomonadota bacterium
CAGCGAGTGTGATTCGGGTCACGGGCGTATGCAGGACGCGCGAGGAAATTGTTGGCGTATTCGGTTACCCTAGGTGGCTTTCAATCATCAGGCAGAACCATGACCTTAGACGATCTTTTTGAGAAGCTTCCGGGCGCTTTCGATCCAGCCGCCGCTTCAGGCGTTGACGCGACCATCCAGTTCAACACCAGCGCACCAAGGTACGTCGTCATACGCGATGGCGCGTTGTCGGTGAATGACGGACAAACCAATCCGTACACGGTAGCCGTCACGATGGCCGATGACGATTTGGTAGCGCTGATGACTGGCAAACTCGATGGCATGACGGCGTTTATGACAGGAAAGCTAAAGCTCGACGGCGACATCATGTTCGCGCAACGACTGGGTAGCTTGTTTAAGGCTGCTGGATTCAATAGCTAATAGCGTGAATTGCGGAGAAAGAAGAGCAATGAACTTCACCAAAAAATTACTGGCCTTGTTCGTTACGAGCCTGCTCGTCATGCCCGTCTACGGCGACGACGACAAAAAAGATGACAAGGAAAAAGAGAAACCCAAAACGATCGCCGAACTGACCGAGGATCATTCCAAGGTCGAGGGCATGTTGACCTTGTTCCGCGATGAGAAAACGGGGGCGTTGAAGCTGTTGATCCCTGGTGATCGCATCGGTGATGAGTTCGTTTATTTTGCACAAGCTGCAGATGGTGTGGTGCAGACCGGATATTTCCGCGGCGCCTATCTTGCGAACAGCGTCGTAAAATTTCAGCGTGATTTCGATGATATTGAGATAGTTGCTGTCAATACGAGTTACTACTTCGACAAGAACAACGCGATCTCGAGAGCCGCAAGCGCGAATATCAGCGACTCAATTCTGGCGAGACAAAAGATACTCGCGGAAGACGAGACGACGGGTGATATCTTGATTGACGCTGACCCGCTGTTCTTGAAAGAGACCATGCTTCAGGTGAAGCCTTCGCCAAACCCTGACGCGGATCCGAAAGCGTATTCACTCGGGTCGTTGTCAAGCGACAAGACCAAGGTGATTGGGCTCCGCAGTTATCCTGAGAATAGCGACATCGAAGTCGAGTATGTGTACAGCAACGGCACACCTGTTGGTCGAACCGGCGCTGATATCACGGATCCGAGAAATGTGTCGGTGCGTGTGTTGCACAGCATCATCGCTATGCCAGAAAACAGCTTTGAGCCGCGGTTGGATGATCCGCGGGTGGGATTCTTCACGACGCAGGTCACCGACTTAACAACGGATAGCCCGACACCTTATCGCGACCTTATCGATCGTTGGCATCTTGAAAAGAAAGACCCGTCGGCCGCAGTGTCAGATCCTGTCGAACCGATTACGTATTGGATCGAGAATACAACCCCTGTCGAGTGGCGCGAACTGATTCGTGATGCTGCCTTGGAGTGGAACAAAAGCTTTGAGAAAGCCGGTATCAGCAATGCCGTAGCGATTAAAGTACAGCCTGACGATGCGGACTGGGACGCGGGCGATATTCGCTACAACGTACTCCGATGGACATCGTCACCGAATCCACCATTCGGTGGATATGGTCCGAGTTTTGTCAATCCGCGTACCGGTCAGATTATGGGTGCCGACATCATGCTCGAGTACTCATTCCTGAATCGCGGAACGCTGACGCGCAAATTGTTGAGCGAAGCGACCGTGTTCCACGATCACGCCCCGACAACGATGGCAATGGCTGAGCAGTTTTGTTCGTTGGGTGCGGGTCTCCATGTTGAAAATGCGGCGGCCGCAGCTTTGATGTCGGTCAACGGCGATGGCGATCTCGATGAACAGTTGAAGCATGACGCGATGCACTACCTCATCCTGCATGAGATCGGTCATACGCTCGGCCTCAATCACAACATGAAGGCGACGCAGTTGTTGTCGCCGACCGAAGCGCTGGATAAGGCGGTCGTCGAGTCTGGCGTGCTCGCAGGATCCGTTATGGATTACCCCGCTGTGAATTACGCGCCACAAGAATCTGAGCAGACCTTGTTCTATACGGTGACGCCAGGGCCTTACGATGATTGGGCTATTCGCTTTGGCTATGCGCCAGAAATGACGGATCCTGATGTGCGGGCGGCGCATTTAGCGCAATCCACAGAAGCTGCGCTTGCGTTCGGTAACGATGCCGATGATATGCGGTCTCCAGGAAAGGGCATTGACCCGCTCGTGAATATCTACGATATGACCGACGACGCTGTGGGCTACGCATCGACACGTATGACGCAGGTCGCTGATGCGTTTCCCAAGCTTGTTCAGGTCGCATCCGAGCCCGGAGAGTCTTATCAAGCGACCCACGACGGGTTTGTCAGCCTGATGCGTTCATGGGGTCGATCGGCGTCTGTTGTGTCACGATACATCGGTGGTGTACACGTCAATCGCGGCATGGTTGGACAACCGGGTGGTGAACCGCCTTACACGCCGGTTGACGCGGCGACGCAACGTCGCGCGATGGCCGTTTTGCGTGATCAAGTATTCGCACCCGATGTGCTGCTACCCGCTGAGAACACGTATCGCTATCTCGCGGAACAACGGCGCGGATTCAATTTCTTCGGTGGTCCGGAAGATCCGAAAATTCATGCAACAGTCTCAGCGCTGCACGCGACGGTACTCGCGCATGTCCTGCACCCCAATGTTATGGGGCGCTTAAGTGACAGCGCGCTGTATGGCAATGGGTATTCGCTCGCTGAGATGATGGGTGATTTGACCGATGCTGTTTTTGAGGCCGATGCGCGTGGCGACGTCAATACCGTGCGCCAAAACCTGCAAGTCCAGTTTGTTCGTCAATTGACGGCTATCGCCGAGGGCAAATCTCATGACAGTCTTAGTCAGTCTATGGCGATCTATCAACTGCAAGAGATTGAGCGTCTCGTCGATCGAAAACGCGGTAGCAATACATCGACCAAAGCGCACGTCGCACACCTGAAGCTACTCATTGAGAGGGCGCTTGACGACGATTAGTCATCACTTAAGCGTGAGGCACTTGAAGACCCCAGCGAGGCTCTCGCAGGGGTTTTTTCTTTCGCCAAAAGCGATTCGAGCTTAATCGATCCTTGAATCGCGCAGCCCGTAGCCGCACAATGCGTACGGCAGAAGTCTTGAATCACGCGAGTCGAAACCCGATATCGCCGTTAATAGACATCTAGAACCACGCTAGCTGGAACCGGATCACTCGGGCAATTAAGACTGTGTCTGAGACCGGAAGCCGGAACGGCTATGATGCGGGCGGTCTTGAAGCTAGGCGGGGCTTTTCAGTCACGAAACGACTTGGAGGCCGTCTCTATTGGTCCCAAAACCGACTGTGTCCGCCGTAGCGGACACAAAGTCAGTTGGTGCCCAGGAGAGGACTTGAACCTCCACCTACTTTCGTAGACATGGACCTGA
>JBCAZE010000158.1:0-7116 GCA_039700805.1 Pseudomonadota bacterium
CGGTTCTGGAACGCAACGGAGTATACCGGTTACCGTTTCAGGCGGCAGTCAACGCCACCGGATCTTAAGACCCGGTGGCGTGACAGTAGACTTAGCGCGTCAGGCGATAGGCATTACGCTCGAAGAAGATCCGTTCGCCATCAAAACGAACCTCTTTTCGAATTTCTAGCTTGTTGGTGTGCACGGCGTAGGTCATACGGATGTCTGCGGGCTGATTGTTGTCCTCACCCCGGAAAGCGGTAACGATAATCAATGTACCGTCATCCAGTTGCTCGCGGCTGATGATAGGCTCGCCATTCAGCTGATCGCCAGACCGACTAATCACCAAACGCTCCTTGCTGTTGTAGTACGCGTTATCTGGATAGCTGACCTCATAGGAGATACGGCCTCGCCGTGGCGCTTTGAATTGAATCGAAACGGGTCTTTTCTCGACAACATCGCTCGAATAATCGAGGTAGCTCAGCGTGCCGCTAAACGGCGCACCTGCGAGTAGCGCAAGATCTGCCTGATCGACGCGGGGCTCAGCAGCGTGGGATGGCGTCAACGCTAGCATCGTGATCAAAAACGATAAGTGGATGATGGTTCTCATGACATTCTCCTGTCAGTTGGGGGGAAACAAATGGGTTCAACTACAATGCAACGCCGGTATCGCAGCGTTCGATACGAGACGTTGTGTCTTCGGCGAGCGATGCCTGCCAGCAATCTTCGTGAATTGAGCAGTAGCAAGTGGCGATATCGATCCGACCGTTCCAAGCGCGGATAAGCTGACGACTACTGTCGTCCCATCCGACGCCAAACAAGTTGATCGACTCGCCAGGGGCGACCACGCTATTGCCGGGGTTCGACATCGAATAGCGGTCATAACTAAAGGCATTCTCGGCACCGATGGTGTCGATAATCAGCTGATCGATATCCGCGACGGGTTGGCCGTCATGCAGCAGCGTCAACTCCCCGAGCAATGCCGGACCAACGCCCTTGTTGGTCAATACGACCCGGAAACCGGCTTCGGAATACGATTCACTGATCTGAATATGCGGCCAAACCGAGGCCCGCTGTTGCGCACGCTCGCTGCTGACCTCGATGATCGAGATAAACAATGCAGCAATCGACAGTGCAACGGCGAAAGTGGACGCTAGCCGATCGATGTTGGTGCTCGAAGCGGGGCTTGATGGCTGATTTGATGATTTCATGGACACTCCAGAATGGGGGGACGCTAGCTGCGTCGTTGGAGTGCAATGTGCCGGGATGGCGTGCGCTTATCGCCTCAAAAGCGATAAAAAACCGATGTTTACGGATTTTGAGACGTTTTGAACTGCCGCGGCGTTTGTCCGGTGATGTCGCGAAACACGCGATTGAATGTCGCTTTCGATGAAAAACCAGACGCGATGGCCACATCGAGCACGGAACTCTGGGCGGCGCGTAGCAAGTCCTGCGCATGTGCCACGCGTAAGCCATTGATGAACCGATTAAAGGTCACGCCAAGACCCTTGTTCACAGCGCGCGATATATAGCTTTCATTGGTCGCCATCCGGGCCGCGACCTCGACAATCGACAGTCGCGGCTCCAAATGCCACTGACCATCCGTGACTGCTTGCTGCAGCACTTCCCCCTCCGCGTTCCAGTCTTTATCCGGCACCGCTTCCGTCGCGGCCTCCGCTTGGCCCTCGGAAAATTTCGGAAACGGTATGGTGGTTTGCGCGAGCGCCTGAAACCCAAGCCATGCAATGACAGCAGTGAGCAAAACCTGGGGCCAAAAAATACCGATATAGGTCACTTCGTCGAGGATCAGTGGCGCAAGCTCGATACCCGCAAATAATGCCCCAGCCAATACGATCGCGATGATCAGCTGATTCAACCAACGCGGCTGAAAATCGGCCGCGGCCGATTGCGTCGCTTCTAGAAAACGACGATAGCGCTGAATCATACGAGACACGACGATGATCGCGTAGATCATCAGCGCCAAGCCAATGATCGTTTCAGGCGTCCGGACGTAGGGGATATGGACTGCATCGTTGTAAGCCCATTTGGCCTTGTAATCACCCAGCATCGTGAAGGCCCAGCTGTAGTACCCCAATTGCAAGAGTCCCGGCACGAGTAACCAGCGTCGCCACCCTAACGGCGTACCGTTCATCAGGCTATGCGCATGAAAAAGAAAAAAGGCGCCGGCGAACAGCTCGAGGCTGAATGGCGCATAGGTCAATCCGGGCCAGACACTGTAAAAACCAGAGAAGCCAATAATTTGCGGGATCTGTGCCATCACCGCGAGGACCAAAAACGCCGCTAACCACCGATTGGCGGCACGCTCAACAGAACGCGTAAACAGCATGCCGGCGACGACGAGCATCGGCAGACAGACGGAAAACATCAGGGCCGAACGCCAGCTCAGATCGATGAGACTGAGATCACCCATTAAGCGGGTGCCCCGAGGTAGCGAAACACGCGATCAAACGGGGCATCTAACGCAGCAGCAATTCGAAACGCCACTTCAAGCGATGGTGAATAACGTCCGGCTTCAATGGCGATCACGGTCTGACGTGTCACGCCAATCGCATCTGCAAGCGCTTGTTGCGTCATTCCATCCGCTGCAAACCTCAGTTCACGAATATTGTTCTCGATGGGTAACTTGCGCCGCGGCATCAGATACCACGCCGATAAAAGAAGATTCGCAACATGAGACAACCAAGCTCTGACAACAGCAGCGCCAGCAGTAGGCCATGTGCCACCCAGACACTCGACACGCCCACCACCATCGCAGTGATAGCCATGATAATACCAACGCCCATCACCCACGACGACAGGCTTTCTGCTCTCCAGGCGATGATCTTATCCCGTTCATCGCGTTGTTCGCTGCGACTGGTCGCCGCTGCCACAATATGACCGGCAATCAATACAACTACGAGCATCACTACGCTAACAGCGAAGACCGGCGCATAGGCGGCCAAATGATCCACACCGGCCCGTACCATTTGAGCGGCAGTCAAAAAATACCCTCCAAGAATGAAGATCAATGCCAAGAATTGAACCCAAACGCTCTTTTCTTCGAATGCGATGTTCATTGCAGATACACTCCGGTTGTGGGAACAGTCAGATGTAAAAAATACTTTACATCTCCCATCGTGTCAAAGATTTTTTACATCACATCTCTCACTAGGAGTCCGAGCCATGGCAAATCCAGTTTCCCTCCTATTTTTATGCACCGGTAACTCATGCCGCAGCCAAATGGCAGAAGGATGGCTAAGACATCGATGGCCACAGCAATACAAAGCCTTTTCAGCCGGTATCGAAACACATGGCCTGAACCCAAACGCCGTTCGTGCGATGGCTGAAGCGGGCATCGACATTAGCGATCAACAGAGCCAACACATCGATGAGTTCGCCGCCGAGAAGCTCGATTACGTCATCAGCGTTTGTGGTCACGCGGACGAGCATTGTCCGGTGTTCCCAGGTGACACAACGCGACTGCATCACGCGTTTGACGATCCACCAAAGCTCGCCGCGAATGCAGCGAGTGACGAAGAGGCGATGCAGCACTATCGCCGAGTACGCGATGACATCCAGCGCTTTGTCGAGCACTTACCGGATTGGCTCGAAGACAACGTGCGTTAACGGGGCGGAGACCCGTCCGTGGTTGCCACGGTCACAGGGAAGTTGACGGATCGCGCGATAAAACATTTCGCATGTGCTTGGGCGTGCAATGCCGCCAATTGCCCGTCACTGACCGGCTCGGCGAACCCAACATCTGGCCTTAGCACGACCGACACAAATTCTCCGGCACCGCCCGCATGCGTGCGCATCTCACCGACTGGCGTATCGCGGTATGACGTCACCACGACCCCGGCATCAACACACTCATGGAGAAACCATAGCTTGTGACAAGCCGATAGTGAGGCGACCAGCAATTCCTCGGGATTCCAGCGTTCACGGTCGCCACGAAAGGCGCCGTCGGCGGAGCCGAGCAAGTCTGACTTGCCCGGCGCACTGATCGTATGGTCGCGCGCGTAGTCTTTGTAATGACTGGTGCCGGCGCCGAGATTGCCGGTCCATGTCAGTGTCAGCGTGTATCGATGACGCACTAGTACTCCACCACAATCTTGCCAAATTGCTGACCACTGCTCTGGTAGGTGAAGGCATCTGCCAAAGAGGCTAGCTCGAAACTGCGATCGATGACGGGCCGCCAGCCGGCCACGTTGATTGCGCTCACAAGATCACGTTGCATCGCATGACTACCGACCGCAATTCCAGACAGTCTCAGCTGTTTGAAAAAATACTTCGGAAAAACGATCTCGCCTTTTCGCCCCCCGAGAATACCAACCAAGACGATGTGACCGCCTATTTTCGCGGCTTCCGTCGATTGATAAATGGTTGCACCACCACCGACGTCAACGACGTGATCGACACCGCCGCCCGACATCGCCATCACTGTCTTACCCCAACTCTCATCCTCACGATAGTTGATGACATGGTCGGCGCCGAGCGCTTTCAATCGCTCAAGCTTTTCATCGCTGGATGACGTTGCATAAACTTCAGCGCCTGCAGCCTTGGCAATCTGGAGACAGAACAGCGATAGTCCACCTGTGCCCTCAACGAGCACACTATCTCCCGCCTTGATGCCTCCCTCAACGACCAATGCACGCCACGCCGTGACCGCCGCGCAAGGCAGCGTGGCCGCTTCCGCAAAGCTGTAACCTGACGGCGCTGCGGTAATCGTCGACGCTGCAATATTGCTGGTTTCTATTGCGAAGCCATCGACTGTCTCGCCTGTCACACCCATCATATTCCGAATGCCAGGTGCACCGTCCTGCCAGCCCGGAAAGAAGGTCGACATGACCCGGTCGCCTTCCTGCCATCCGCTGACACCTGTGCCGACAGCAACGATTTCCCCGGCGCCGTCAGACATGGGAATCCGTCCCGCCGCAACCGGGATTTGGCCCGCCGCCACGAGATAGTCATGAAAATTGAGAGAGGTCGCGCGCCAACGCACTTGAACTTCGCCAGGTGCCGGCGGCGTGACCTCAACGTCATCAACACGAAGGCTCGCCAGCCCGTTTCCATCAGTCACTCGCACGCACTTGGCCATCACACTCTCCCATCGCAAAAATACATTTTAGTGTCGCATCGCAACTTGCAATATACCGGTCACAAAGAGACGATGCGGCGCAGCATGCAAATCCGAGTCTCGACATTGTATCCCTTGATCACGACAACAACATCGTGCGTGTTCTGATCGTCGGTGCCGGTGTGGCCGGACTGACAGCGGCGCTGTGTTTGCGCAAGGCCGGCTTTGAAGTCACCGTCCTCGAACGCGCACACGCGCTAGAAGATGTCGGCGCCGGTATTCAAATCGGACCTAATGCGCATCATGTTCTCTCTGCGCTTGGCATTTCAGAGCGCCTAGAACACCTGGCAGTGGCGCCGGGTGCGCTATCACTTCGCAATGGCGTGAACGGTCGCGACATATTCTCGATACCCGCCAATAACAACCGGTGGCGCGCGCCTTACTGGCATGTACATCGCGCCGATCTCATCGAAGCGCTTAGCGATGCGCTGGATGATGACGTTCTACATCTCGGTACGACGATCGTCGACCTCGACATCGCAAGCCCCACCAGCCGTGTGTTGACTGGCTCGAAAATAACACTCGAGGCTGATCTCATCATCGCCGCAGACGGCGTTCATTCGACATTGCGTCGCTTTGTTTCGAGCGAGACTAAGCCCCGTTTCACCGGCAACGTCGCCTGTCGAGCGACAATTCCCGTCGAGCGATTGGGACCGCACGCCCCGCCGCGCGATGCTACTGTTTGGGCGGGTCGTGGCGCGCATGCGGTGACTTATCAGTTGCGTGGCGGCAAGCTCGCCAACCTCGTTGCCGTATTTGAGCAACCGAACTGGGAGCAAACCGATTGGACGGCCGTGGGCGACCGAGCGGCGCTCATCCGTCGATTTTCTGGCTGGCACCCCGTCGTCACAACACTGATCGACCGTGCCGACACCCATTATCAGTGGGCACTACTCGACCACGAGCCGATCGCGAAACCCTATCGTGGCAATTTAGTCGCGATCGGCGATGCCAGTCACCCGATGCTGCCATTTCTCGCACAAGGCGGCGCGATGGCGATCGAGGACGCATGGATGCTTGCAGCGAGTTTGACCAACGCGACCGTGGACGTTGCGCTGTCGAGATTCGCAGCACTTAGGCTATCGCGCGTGCGACGTGTCTACGCCGGCGCAAAACGTAATCAGACGATCTTCCATATGCCATCGAAGCTGGGGCAGGCGCTGCTGTGGGGAGGCATGCGCACTGTGGCACGCCTGCCAGGACAAGCCTTCGCCCGCGGGCTCGACTGGTTGTACGATTACAACCCGGTCACCGCTTTCCCGATGAACTCTCCGTAAGGTCCGCGCCATGAGCAACATCATTGACATTCGATCGCCGCTACAAGCGCAACTTGTCAGCATTCACGTGGACACCGGCCAACAGGTGCAAAAAGGCACGCTCGTCGCAACGCTCGAGCTCATGAAGATGCAACATGCCATCGAAGCGCCCGAGAATGGGATCATCACGGTGACCACGAATGCCGAAGGTCAGATGATCGACGAAGGGCAACCGATCGCGCGAATCGAGGTCAACGACAAGCAATCGCGCAATACCGACGCACAAGCGCCCGAGCCAACCGCTAGCGCGCTGTTGGAATTGCGAAACGCGCGTGCCCTCACGATGGACGTGGCACGCCCGGATGCAATGGCCATGCGACACGCCAAGGGTAAACGTAGTGCTAGAGAAAACATCAGCGACCTGATCGACCCCGAGAGCTTTCGTGAATATGGCCAGCTGGTGTTCGCAGCGCAACGCACGCGCCGCGATGTCGATGACCTGAAAAGAAACACACCTGCCGATGGCTTGGTCGCCGGTCTTGCGACGATTAACAGTGACACCGCGCAAAAAAACGACGCATGTGTGGTGATGCATTACGACTACACGGTACTCGCCGGCACCCAAGGCGCAATGAACCATGCGAAGACCGATCGCCTCTTGAAGATTGCTGAAGCCGATCAACGGCCGGTCGTGTTCTTCACCGAAGGCGGCGGTGGCCGCCCCGGAGACGTCGATGTCCAAAC
>JBCAZE010000159.1:0-7039 GCA_039700805.1 Pseudomonadota bacterium
GACGGTGCTATCTATTGGCGCTCGGTTTCGTCTTTGGGGGTCGACCTCTCACCGGAATTGCCATTGCCTGCTGTCGGTCAGCGTGTGTTTAGTCGTCAACAAGGCTCCAACGGTGAAATTCTGGATGCAATTAGCCAGGGAATCGTTTGGACGTTTGACGACAACTACGAGCAAACATTCGTGTTTAGCGTCGCTGTCAGTCGCCACGCTATCGAGGAGCAGCTCTCGACATTTCGCAGGCAGTTGTATATCGCGTTCTTCGCTGTTGCGGTGGCTTTGTTGATCGCAACCTGGCTCCTGTTGTCGTGGCTACTAAGGCCCCTGGGCCGCATCGCACGCGAAATTGAATCCGTCGAAACCGGCAGCAGTGAAAAATTGTCCGCTGACTATCCGAGCGAATTGACCGGCGTGGCGCGCAACCTCAATACGCTGCTCGACAGTGAACAAAAACGCGTAACGCGTTATCAGCAGACCTTGGCAAATCTTGCCCATAGTTTGAAAACACCACTTGCCGCTGCGAAATCGCTTTTGGCAGGACGCGATACTGCCGATGTTGGTAAAGAGTTGGACCGCATGGAAGATATTGTGCGTTACCAGTTGTCGCGTCCCGCTGCCGCCGGCGGTCGCCTCATTGGCCGCGGCAGTGTGGCAGTCGAAGGAGAAATTCACGACTTGCTCGACGGTCTGGACAAGGTGTACCGTGAAAAACGCGTCTCGGCAGAGACAGACATCGAAACGGCGTTAGATTTTTTTGGTGATCGTGGTGATCTTGTCGAAATGGCAGGGAATCTTCTCGACAACGCTTACAAATGGTGTGATCGACGCGTTCACGTGACCGCCACATCAATTCCGGGCCAACGAGATGATCGCAATGGGATCATGCTGGCGATCACCGACGACGGCGCGGGCATTCCCGCTGAAAGCGCAACGAGTGTACTGGCACGTGGGCGACGACTTGATGAGGCGACGCCGGGTTCTGGTATTGGTCTGTCGGTGGTCGCCGAGTTGGCCGCACTATATGGTGGCGATGTCGCGATTACCCGCAGTGAGCGACTCGGTGGGGCGAAAGTCGTGGTTACGTTGCCCGGCGTTTGATTTCAACCTAAGCACCGCCAACACGCCATGCACTGAACGGTTCAGTTTGGGATAATCAACGGTTATGCCGGACCAAAAACTCGAGCAAGCTATCGCGACTGAAGATCTTATGCTGCGGGAACGTTATGCACGCTCCCGTGGCAGGCCGCGCGGCGAGAACGATGAGACGCGATCCGCGCAATTACTGGTAAAGCGAAAGCAATGGGTGCCGGAGGCAACGCCGGATGTCTCATTGCCGATCGAGGCGCGGCGAGAGGAGATCATTGCTGCGTTGACTGCGCACCAAGTGCTCGTCGTTTCCGGCGAAACAGGCTCGGGTAAAACCACACAGTTGCCGCGATATGCGCTGGCCGCCGGTCTCGGTCGTACCGGCATGATTGGGCATACGCAACCACGCCGCATTGCGGCGCGCTCCGTAGCGGCGAGAATCGCCGAGTTGACAGGTACGCGATTGGGCGATGGCGTGGGTTATGCGGTCCGCTTCGACGACAAGTCTAGCGATGCAACGCTCGTGCGAGTCATGACCGATGGCGTGCTTCTGAATGAAATCGCGAATGATCCGCTGTTGCTCAAATACGAAGTCATCATTATCGATGAAGCGCATGAGCGCAGCCTGAACATCGATTTTCTGCTTGGACTGTTGAAGCAACTATTACCAAAGAGACCGGACCTTAAGGTCATCATAACGTCGGCGACGATCGATCACGAACGGTTTGCAGCACACTTCGACGATGCGCCTGTGATTGAGGTCTCTGGCCGTGGCTATCCTGTCGAGATTGTCTACGACGAAGGCAGTGACATCGGTGACGATGCGCGGCTATTGGCTCGCCGAGTGTGCGAAGCGGTTCGTCTCATCGATGAACGGCAACTGCCAAAGGGTGCGGGCGACATCCTTGTATTCCTGCCAGGCGAGCGGGAGATTCGTGATTGCGAGCGCGCACTGATCAAGAGTGGTCTAGCGGGCAATTCGAAGCGTGATGCGTTACCACTATTCGGTCGTTTATCGGATCAGCAACAGCAGGCGGTTTTTACGAAGACCGGCAGACGCCGGATTGTGCTTGCGACAAACGTCGCTGAGACCTCGCTGACGGTACCTCGCATTGGCGCGGTGATTGACAGTGGCCTGGCTCGCATCTCCCGATATTCGTCAAGAAGTCGAATCCAGCGTCTACAGCTTGAGCCGGTGTCGCAGGCGAGCGCGAATCAACGCGCAGGTCGCTGTGGGCGCATTGGCCCGGGTGTTTGCTTGCGCTTGTATCAAGAAGCAGCTTTCGAGGCACGCCCGCTGTTCACTGATGCAGAGATTTTACGCACTAATCTGGCGAGCGTTGTGCTACAGATGCATGCTTTACGTCTCGGCGATATCGCAGCGTTTCCATTCCTGGATAGTCCCGACTACGGTCAGATCGATGATGCCGAAAGACTGCTGATTGAACTCGAGGCTTTGGATGCCGAGCGAAGGTTGACAAAGGCGGGACGAGACCTGGCCAAGTTGCCACTCGATCCAAGGCTGGCGCGGATGCTGTTACACCCGACGCCAGATATTGCCGGTTGGTTGGTCGTTTTGGTTGCGGGTCTCGCGATTCAGGATCCGCGACAAAGACCGATGGAATCATCACAAGCGGCAGATGCCGCACACGCATCGTTTGTCGATGAACGCTCGGACTTCTTGACGCTCTTGAATGTGTGGCGATCTGTTCAGCAACAACGCAAAGCGTCCGGGCGTGCGGCTTTTGAGCGCTGGTGCGATACGCATTTTTTGTCACCGCGTCGGTTGCGTGAATGGCAGGAAGTGGTCGGTCAGCTAGCCAAGCAAATGCGGGTTGAAACCCGCAATTTGCCAGTGGATAAACCGCCAACAGAGCAACAGGGAGAGGCGCTTCACAGAGCGATACTGGCGGGTCTTCTCTCCAATATTGGCACACACAATGACAAGGGCGAATACGCTGGAGCAGGCGGCCGCAAGTTCCGAATTCATCCGTCCTCGGTACTGAAAAACAAGACGCCGAAGTGGGTCATGGCTGTTGAAATTGTGCAGACGCGACAACGCATGGCACGGTATGTCGCACCGATATCTGTTGCGTGGTTGCAGGCGCAAGCACGCCACGTGCTCGAGTTTGATCACGAGCAGCCTTACTGGAACGCGCGCCGTGGGCGTGTTGAAGCCAAAAGGACCAGTTTGCTGTTTGGGCTTGTTGTGCGAGCCAATGAGCGCGTCGATTTTCGACAAGTGGATCGCGTGATGGCGCGTGACGTTTTCCTGCGCGAAGCGTTGGCCGAAGACCGTCTGCGGTTACGCGCGTCTTTCGTCGATAACAATCGACAGTTGCGTTCGGAAATTGCCGCGATGGAGGGTAGATTGCGTCGCCCAGTCGAGGTATCAGTCGCAACGTTAGCCAATTGGTTTGGTGAAAGATTACCGGCATCCGTGACCGATCAACGATCGTTAAAGCGGTGGCTTGCCAAATCATCCGACGAGAAAAACAAACAGTTGATGCTCACAGCATCTGATCTACTAGCCGAAGCACCGGATACGTCGGTTGACGCACTACCTAGTGTGCATGATGTGGGTGGCAATCGACTGCGTATCGACTATGCGTTTGCACCTGAAGAGGTGCACGATGGCGCGAGCATTCGTATCCCGCGAGCGTTGTTGACTTCATTGCGACACGCACAAGTCGACGCAAGTGTGCCGGCCTATCTCCAGAAACGCGTAGAGGCGCGATTACGTAAGTTGCCGAAAGCGACTCGCAAGCAATTGCAACCACTGGCTGAGCGTGCGTCACGATTGACCGAACGGCTGATTGCTCAGCAAGAACGTGGCAGGCTTGATGAGCGCCTGACACGTCTTCTACTGCGGGAGTACAACATCGACGTAGATCCGCTGGCCTTCGCCGACATTGTTGAGCCTGCACATTGGCGGCCGCGGATCGTGGTGGTCGACGACCAAGGAAAACCTGTTGCGAGCGGCCGAGAGCTTTCGGCCCTGAAACCAAGTGTCACGCCTGATGATTCCAGGAACGGTGACACGGGCGTGACACAGTCCAACTCGGTTGTGGCGCGAGACTGGCAATTCTCAGACATCGAGAAATCGCGAGAGCAGCGTACCGACGCAGCGACGATTCAGGTCTTTCCCGCGCTAAAGATCGCCGGCAGTGGGGTCACTGTACATGAGTTTCTCGATGCGGAAATGGCGCGTATCTCGCATGGCGAGGCCGTACGCGCTTTGCTGGGGTATCGGTTTGTGCAACAGTTGAAGTCACTTCGCAAGCAGTTGCTATCGAATCGCGAGGTCGCGTTGCACTGGGCCGCTTACGATGACGCGGGCGCGAAGACTCTGGTTACGGATGTGGAGCAGGCCGCGTTGATGCACACCTTTACGGGAGTGTTCTCTGATGTTCGCGATAAAGCAACATTCGATGCGTTATCGAACAGTGGTGCGAGCAAGCTTATGGGTGCCGGCGAATCGGTGATTGCATCACTGATTGATGTATTGAAAGCGGCCGCTGTTGCGCGGCAGCGACTGTCGGCGTGTCCGGATCATATGAGAGAGGCGGTTGATGACGTCGAAGCGCAAGTTGACGCGTTGGTGTATCCCGGGTTTCTTTCGAAAACGCCAGTGGAGCGCCTGTCCGAGTTACCACGCTATCTGACTGCGGCGCATCTCCGCCTTGAGAAGCATGCGTCCAATCCTTCTCGTGATACATCGTCGATGGCAATGGTACACAGTCTCTCATCCCGAATCGCGGGACTACGCGGCGTGAGTGTCGGGCCTTTACAGTCGGCAGCAATCAGAGATTATCGCTGGCAGATTGAGGAATTGCGTGTCTCCCTGTTTGCGCAGCAATTAGGCACGCTCGGAAAGATCTCAGCGAAGCGCTTAGAGAAGCAATGGGATGACATATTGCGCATGACCGGTTGAGCAGGATTTTTCCTGCGTATGGGTCTGCGGCGTGAGATAATTGGCAAAATTTTCGGAGCTAACGAATTGCCCATCACATTTATTAGCACAGGCGGCACGATCGATAAGGTGTATTTCGATGCACTGAGCCAGTTTGAGGTCGGCGAGTCCGTTGTTTCTCACATTCTTCGCGAAGCATTGGTACCCGAGCCGCACGAACAAATCGAGCTGATGCGCAAGGACAGTCTCGAAATCACCGACGCGGATCGAGCGCTGATCGCAAAGACAATCCGTGAGCATTCCGGTCAGCACTTTATTGTCACTCATGGCACGGACACGATGACCGACAGCGCGTTGGCCTTAGGGGATATGGGGGATCGCACGATTGTGTTCACAGGCGCACTGACACCCGCACGATTTCGAACCAACGACGCGGTGTTTAACCTCGGCATGGCTGTCGCGGCAGTGCAAACGGCGCCCCCTGGCGTGTACATCGCGATGAGTGGTCAAATTTTTCCAGCCGGCGCGGTGCGCAAGAATCGCGAACGTCGGTGTTTCGAATTGCTGGAGACGCCTTCGACCAACTAGTCGTAGGCGCATGAGGAGTACATGATGCGAAGACTAATTTGGGTACAACATCTGGCGATGCTCTTGTTGTTGTCATTGTGCGGATGGGCAATCGCGGATGATCACGAAGATGACGAAACGCCTGCCGATCCGATGGCAAATGTTGAAATCAAGTCCAGCGAGGTCCGTGATGGCATCTATATGCTGACAGGACGGGGCGGCAACATCGGTCTCGCGACAGGCAATGAAGCGACGTTCATCGTCGATGATCAGTACGCGCCACTGACGGAGCGAATCGTTGCTGCTATTGCTGGCATTACCGACCGTCCGGTTGACTACATTCTGAACACGCATTGGCACTTCGATCACACGGGCGGTAATGAGAATTTTGGTGAACGCGGCGCAATCATTCTCGCGCATGATAACGTTCGCAAACGCATGGCAACGGGACAGTACATGAAAGCCTTCGATATGCAGATCGAGCCGTCTCCGGATGTGGCGCTTCCCGTGATCACCTTCGATAGCAAGCTAACACTGCACGTCAACGACCAGACGATTCGAGGTATTCACGTCCATCATGCGCATACCGATGGGGACACCATCGTTGTGTTCGAAGAAGCCAATGTTATGCACCTTGGTGACACTTACTTCAACGGACTGTATCCATTCATTGATCTCGAGAGTGGCGGTAGCGTCGATGGGATGATTCGATCTGCCGCGAAGGTGCTTGAGATGACCAACGAAGATACGTTGATCATTCCCGGGCATGGGCCGTTGTCGACCCCGGCTGAGTTGCAAAGCTATCACGATATGTTGAAGGGTATTCGGGACAACGTCGCTGCTCTCATTGCGGAAGGTAAGTCTCTCGAGGATGTTGTTGCCGCTAAGCCGTCAGCTGCTTTCGACGAGACAGCCAATCGTTTCGGATTTCTGACGCCGGATCAGTTTACGACCACGGTGTTCACGTCCCTGACGATGGATGCATCTCAGCAATAGCCTCGGAACCTATGTGTTGCGACTCTGTCTTAACCTCTAACACAAGCTAAGGTCGCCAGGAATTGAAGGAAGTGTTCTATGTTTAGTCTTCGGGTATTACTCTCGCTTGTGGTCGTAAGTCTCTTCACAACGGCATTTGCCGCGGATACGAAGCGCGAGAAAGCGACCGAGTTAATGGATGTCATGAATATGGAGTCTACGATGGATGCCATGTATTCGCAGATGGAGGCAATGTTGCAGGGGATGGCCAAGGAGCTCGATATCCAGCCTTCAGAGCAAGAGATATTCAACCGCTACAACCTGCAAATCGTTGACCTGATGAGAGAGGCTTTGTCATGGGAAGAACTCAAAGCAGCGACGATAGATATCTATGAGGTGAGTTTTTCTGAAGAAGAAATTGATGCGATGCTCGTTTTCTATCGTACGGAGGCTGGTCAATCCATCCTCAAAAAGATGCCTGCCGTCATGCAGGAATCGAGG
>JBCAZE010000160.1:0-7029 GCA_039700805.1 Pseudomonadota bacterium
GGGATGTTTAAGGGAACAATCGATGCGTGCGACTTTAAATGGGATGATGCCTGAACTGGCACAGCAACGGCTGTGGGTTATCCGCGCCTTCGCCAATGGCACACTGAAGCTTGTAAGTCATCAATCAGAGGGCTGTAATGCAAAAAACTAGATTCCTCACGTTGACTGTTGGGTTCCTACTCTGCGCGCATCAGGTGGCAGCAAATCCCACACTCGAGGAAAGAAAAGCGGCGATTAAATCCATGAGTGACAACGAGCCTTCGTCTGAACAACTTGGTCGCAAGCGACAGTCTGAGCTGGTTCTCCGCGAGGAGGGCGTCCCGTTCAATGAGTACCTGCCTGTCATCGAATCCTCTGCGGAGGCCAAGATTCGATCGGAAGGCGACGTCGAGTTGCGTGCACTGTGTTTGGTATTCGTGGCGGTGAAGGGCGAAGGCGTCGATCACGAGACGGTTAAGCAACTGATTGCCGCATACGGGTTGGAGCCGCACCTAACGCCCAGAGAGCGAGCCTTTATCAATGATCCCGAGCCATCGGAACATGATCGTGTGCAGTTTGTCTGGCGTTATGAATCCGCTTGGGTTTTGCTTTGGGCGTTGGGGTTTATCGATGAGTTGCCTAGGCCCGACAAGATCGCGGATGTGCCACAGCTGACGGTCATTGTCGGTGACCGTACAACAGAGTCCTTTAGAGAAGCTGCGGTCCTGCGGGATGCCAAGCAGATTCTTGATCAAGCGGACTTGACCTACAGGTATCACTGGGCAGTGGTCGACGCGCGTATAAGCGGCGAAGAGTCTCCGTCTGGGTTGGACTCGAGTGTCGTTTATGAACGTCACTATGCATTGAATTGGTTGATCAGCTATATGGGTCAGGACTGGGATGATGTCTCAACAGATACGTAATCACTCACCGCAGCTTCTTGTGGTCACACGATTCCTGCGAATCACGCTTGTGGTCGCCGCTCTGATGACCGCTTTGGGAGCCTGGATTTTCGCTGCACCCGGATCCGCATTAGGACAACAGTATGACCTTTCGGCTGAAGTTCCCGTTCTCTATCGCGCCTTTGTTAGCTTCATGCTTGCTCTGTTCGCCGGCATGTACGCTTGGATGGCTGCTCAACAACGACTTTTCCGTCCGTTACTCTGGCTTGGCGTAATCGGAAAGGGTGGCGCTTTCTTAACAGCTCTGACCCTATACTTATCAAGTCAGATTTCAATTGGACCTGTCTCTATGTTGATCGGCGACGCCGTGCTTTCTGCTGCTTGGGCCGCATGGCTGATCAAGACAAGGGGGTCGATTGGCCCAGAGACCTGATCTGTTACACCAGCTGACACGAGATCCCTCACTTTCGCATTGAATCGCCGTTCAGTGTCTGCAGGAGGCAGCATATCAATCACCATCGGAGCGAGCAGTTGAACTCAAGAATCATCCAAGTCTCAACGATATTCGTCGTTGCTGTTCTGGTAACACTTCTCGGCGTGTTTTTCTTTTTTAAGCCAGTAGAAGTCAGTGACACCAGCTTTGTGTCAGTGAATCCAGCAGTGGCGGTCATCGTATACATTGGTCTTAGTGTTTGGATGTTCGTCTGGGCAGCGGCGCAGACCCGAAGTGCGTACAAGGCTGCGTTTATCGTTATTGCACCACAGGCTATTCTGATCGTAGATCTAGCGTTTCGCGGGAATCGTGGTTTTTTCACCGCGCTCGCAGGCATCGTGCTGCTTGCAGTCACTTGGCTTATCGTCGCTTATACGTATTCGCTATTCGAAAGACGTAAAGATGGACCCTAGAGAAACAGCATCGCAAGAACGTGACACGGCCCAGCTGTGTCCAGTATGTGGTTATCATTTAGGCTTCGCTGCTTGGGTTGATTCGTGCGCCTCTCACGAAATCTGCCCTTGCTGCGGTACCCACTTTGGTTACGATGACGTCTCAGGAGGTCCGCCAAGAAGAGCGTCAGAATGGGTACGGCTCCGTGAGCGATGGGTTGATGAAGGGATGCGTTGGTTTAGTTCGCGACCACGACCGCGAGACTGGGATCCTGAGTCGCAACTAAAGAGAGTGATATGAACATGCAGCAACCTCTTCGTACAATCACGCCGACAGACAGCGCTCTTTACGCTTTGCCGCAGGCATTGCATCGCTTGCCGGCACTTGGCTATCGTCAGAGTCACGTGGGCGCCAAGCGCAATTGAACTTCGGCGCTTTCAACAGTGGAGAATTGGTATGCCTAGCCGGGGGAAAGGGGGGCGCGATAGGCCATGGCGAGATGGTGGTGCGAGGAAAACTAGCTGCAAAACCAGTTGGCGCAGTGCCTGCCATGATGCGGTCGCTCAACCGCATGAATTGGAGTCGCCTAGGGTCTCGATAAAAATCTACTTCTATGGCACAGACGCAACCGAGGAACTAGAGACAATCAATGACGCCTTCTCCGAGAGAGGTATTCGGTACGCGATTAAATCTAGAGGAAAGAGAGGGGCGACGATTTTCCCGTCTTGCAGATACGAGATTGAGGTTTCAGCGTTTCAAGAAGTATTTGCAAGAGAAGTCCTGCAAGCATACATCCAAGAATGACGTATTTTTCGTATGATAATCAGTGACAGTCAATGCATATCCGGCTATGGCCGTCCCTCTGTTCGTTCCGAGCGGTCAATAAGCGAGGCGGATAAGTAAGTGTCCATGCAACTCCTCGATGCATTGGTGCGGTTTGCCGCTGTCGGGCTGCTGTTAAATCTCGCTGTACTCGCGTTGCTGGCGAAGTCTCGTTCGCTCTTGCTCCGCATTGGCAGTGCGCATCTTGTCAGCATGTCAGCGGTTTTGATCAATTCGTCGAGCTACGCCATAACCGATGAGTTTCGATTTGTGCTGAAAGTACTCGAGACGCCGAATGTGGGTCTTCTCTGGTGGTTCGGTCTTGCGCTGTTCAAAGATGACTTTCGTCTTCGGCCGCTACATTGGTTTGGCATGGCGCTGGCCTGCGCCATCGGACTGTCCATTCGAATGCGTTACTTCGGTTGGGGATTGCCAATCCCTGATCTGCAATTGGGCTATGCCCTGTCATTCGCACTGATGGGCCATTTGTTGTGGTCCGTCTTGAGTGAGGCACGTGGTGATCTCTTGAACCGTCGCCGATCAGCACGATTCTTTGCGGTTGCGCTGTTTGCCGTGGTGAGTATTGCGATGGGTGTTGCAGAGATTACACTGGCGCATGAAGTACAGTCATTCATACGTGCTGCGATCTTGTTGACGTTTGGGGTCATCGCAACCGCCTATGTGACAACGATGCGCCTTGAGAGGCTGTCGTTTGCCGAGCCCGTTGTTGATGCGTCACCAACGACGCCGGAAAAGGCAGATTCAACGACCAGCGCTCTCGCACGCGATCTCGAGCGCGCGATGCGCGAGGAGCGGCTTTACCTGCAGCAAGGCCTGACTGTCGCGCGATTGGCGGAGCACGTCGGCGTGCCTGAACATCAGCTTCGCGCTCACATTAACCGACAAACCGGTTTCCGCAACTTCTCAGCCTATGTGAATCACCACCGGGTCGAGTCCGCTAAGGTGGCACTCAGCGATCAGGATCGCCCCAAAGACGGCATTCTTGGCATCGCGCTAGATGCTGGCTTTGCGTCGCTGCCGACATTTAACCGCGTGTTTAAATCGATCGAAGGCGTGACGCCGTCTGAATACCGTCAAACGCATTCCGGCGAGCCCGCGACCGATTGATTAGTCATTTCTGAAAATCACGCCTCAATTTCGAATTTGAGCGATGATTTTTGAAACTGAGACGATCTTCAGTGCTTGTTCTTGCCACGCTACGGTCCGTTATTCACTTGACGGGAGTTTCTGATGAAACACGGCATCACTTTGTTTTTTATGTTCCTGGCGCTCATGACGAGCACCGTTGCGGCAACCAGCGAAGAGCTCGCCAGGCGCACTGATACGATTCAATTGGCGAGCGGTATTGAGATGCCAGCGAGCGAGCTTGACGCACTCATTGAGACCGCAATGGTCGCGACAAAAACGCCAGGAGTCTCCATCGCGCTCATCAACAACGGTACATTGGTCTATGAGAATGCGTTTGGCGTTGCGCATATCGCTACGCAGCAGCCGCTGACGACACGGTCCGTATTCGAAGCGGCTTCGTTGTCGAAACCGCTCTTCGGCTTCTTTGCGATGACCTTCGTCGAGGAAGGGTTGCTGGATCTCGACAAGCCACTGCATGACTACCTACCCAACCCTGATTTTCCCGATGATGCACGCTACCGACGCATCACTGCCCGGCATGTGCTCTCACATCAAACGGGGTTGCCGAACTGGCGGGATGACAACCCCGAGCTCGGGCTTACGCTCAAGTTCACGCCGGGCGAAGGGTTCTTCTATTCGGGTGAAGGCTACGAATACCTCGCTGAGGTACTCGCTCACCTGGCGGGGACCGATGACAATGGGTTAGAAGCGTTGTTTCAGGAGCGGATCGCAAAACCACTTGGGATGACCCGCACGACATTCATTGCGACGCGTGATCAGCTATGCGCGAGAGCCACGCCCCATCGGGATGGCTCGGTGATTAGATTGAAGGCGCAAGATCCAACGTTTGGGGCGGCGTATTCGATCCATACCGACGCGGGGGATTACATTCGTTTCGGACTTGGCGTCATGCAAGGGAAAATTTTGCAAGCGGCAACCTACGAGCAGTTCCTGTCGGCTCAGGGGTCGCCGATTCCCGCGAATGACCCTGGGCGGGCATTTGGTCTATCCGACTGGGCGTTGGGATTCTCGATCTACGATCTACCATTCGGGCGTTTCTACGCGCACGGTGGCAACAACCCGGGCTACTCAAGCATGTTCTTTGTGAGCCCAGATCGCGAGTGGGGCGCTGTGATCTTCACGAATGCCGATCAGGCGAACGACTTTCTGATGGCCGTGTCTGCAAGACTAGGTGGACTGGATGGCTATCAGCCGTCGCAATGAGTGACGCCGAGCATGTGCCAAAAGCGCTATGATTATCGAAACACCAAGAGAGACTTCAACGTTGATGCGGCAAATTCCAAGATCCGTTCTGATAACCCTTGTTTTGTATTGTGCGGCGACAACGACACATTTTGTGCATAACGCCGTGTTCTTGGATGAATACCCGAACCTGCCGACGTGGTTTACTCCAGCGGGTGTTGTTGGCGTATTGCTGGTGATCCACCTGGTTGGTCTTATAGGGCTGGCTCTTACCCTGGTTTCTAGACCGACGTTGGGACTTGTCTTTTTTGGCCTTTACGCGGTGATCGGTTTTGACGGTTTGGCGCACTACAGCGTCGCCGCCTTTTCGAGTCATACACTGTCTATGAATTTGACAATCCTGGTCGAAGTCGCCACCGCGTTTCTCTTACTGTTAGCGGTGCTCAATGCACTCTACGTTCGTTTCTCCGATGGTAGGGCTGTAGCGTCATGAGTTGCTGGGATGAGGCGTGTCAGCACATTACAACGTTGTCTTCACGCAACATCGGTGTGCGGCGCATCGTTCGCTCGTTTGCAGGAGCTTACAGCTGCCATGAGAATGGATTCGGTTTCTTGGATGCGACTATCCTCACTACAGTCCGTCGGTTTTGTTAGAGAGATCAGTGTTGAATGTTCTCTTTGTGTGTAGCCGGAACCAGTGGCGTAGCCCTACTGCGGAAAAGGTCTTCTCGAAGCATCCGCTGTTGCGCACGAGATCAAGAGGAACGAGCCCTAGGGCGCGAGTGACTGTCAGCGCCAATGACTTGAAGTGGGCCGACCTTGTGCTCTTCATGGAGAAGAAGCATCGACAACGCGTAGTCACAAAGTTTCCGAGTGAAATGAAGTATAAAGACAATCAGGTACTCGATATTGAGGACAATTATCGCTTTATGGACCCTCTGCTTATCGACATTCTGCATGATTGCGTGACACCGCTGTTGCTGGACGACAACGCTTAGCACAAAGTCGAGTTTTTTCGTCCTGCCTCACGCGGTATCGTTAGAACGCATCGGAACGGTTAAGCTTGTAATGGAAGCTAGATGTTAATGTCGACCTTTGTAAGGACGTTGCGCGCTAAGGAGAGCATGGTGCTTTGGAAAGTGGTTAAGGCGTCCATCGCGTCGAACGCAGCTTAATGTCAGCGCTATGAAATCTCGCTATCTGACACTGTTGACGTTGACCGTATTCGCATTGGTCGCATTGCCCAGCAACGCCTATGCCAATGAGTGCGAGTGGAAAGGTACGTCTGTCGAAAGGGCTGCGTGCTTTCTTGAAGTGGGTAAAGCGTCGCTCGCCCGCGAAGACAGTCATGCCGCTTCGAGTTACTTCCTAGAAGGGCTGCGCTGCATCGGCAATGAGTATCTCGCGCCGCCAATCGCTGACAACGCAGCATCGAAGCTCCTCGCAAGCGCCGCCTTTGCGGCGACGTCTGGAGACTTACAGAAAGCCGCTACGCTTAGAATGACGGTACTAGATGATGCGCTCCAGCGGGCGCAGGCTGAGTAATGCCAGAGGAGCGAGCGGCTATCGCGCGCTCGTTGATATTCAACGCGATACTGGTGAAACAGGTTCAACATCGATCTATGCTGATTGGGTAGTGTCTGAGACAGATTTAGGAGACGGTTAGTGGGCGCATGGGGTTTTGGCTCTTTTGAGAATGATGATGCGATGGACTTCATGGATGAGCTGTCAGAGTCCGACAGCATCAGTGTCGTCATGAGTGCACTAGACGACGCATTGAGCGCAGATTATTTGGAGATGCCAGAAGCATCGGCAGCGATCGTCGCTGCAGAGGTTTTGGCTGCGAAAAACCTGAGGCCCGCACTCGACTTGCCGGAAGACCTCGCGGCGTGGGCGCAAAGAACACATGTTCGATTGTCAGAAACCATTCTGAACAAGGCGCAGCGCGTCGTGTCTCGCATCGCGACGGACTCTGAGCTAAATGATGAATGGAGCGAATCGGATGCGTCGGATCAATGGCAAGCAGTATTGTCGGATCTTCGAGAGCGATTGGATGCCAACTAGACGACCGATGCGCATGGTCACCTC
>JBCAZE010000014.1:0-32359 GCA_039700805.1 Pseudomonadota bacterium
GAAAGGACATGCGTTCGACATCGATGCGTCCCTACACGATGCCGTTCGCCAGGATGCTATTTTGCTAAAACAATCGGCGGACAACGCCCACGCGGAGGCGTTTTTTACCTTTTTGTTTAGCGCCGACGCGAGTCAGATCATTCAAGACGCCGGATACCAGCAGGAAACACTGGACTGATGTTAAGCCCCGACGATTGGCAAGCATTGTGGCTGACAGGTCGCTTAGCACTTGTCGTTACCGTGCTGTTGCTATGCGTGGCGACTCCCCTGGCTTGGTGGCTTGCGCGATCACGAAGCTGGCTCCGCATTCCTGTCTCCGCGCTGGTTGCTATGCCATTGGTCCTGCCTCCGACGGTCATCGGATTCTATCTTTTACTCGCATTTTCACCCAATAGTCTTCTGGGTAGTTCACTCGCCGCATCTGGTATCGGACCACTTGCGTTTAGCTTTCAAGGGCTCGTGATTGCGTCCATGGTGTACTCGCTACCGTTTGTCGTCCAACCGATACAAAACGCCATGGCCGCTATTGGCGATCGACCAGTGGAGGCATCGCTGTTGCTTGGTGCAAATCCATGGCAAACCTTTCGACGCGTTGTATTGCCATTGGCTCGACCTGGATACGTCGTAGCGGCTGTTCTTGGGTTTGCGCATACCGTCGGGGAGTTCGGGATCGTTCTGATGATCGGCGGCAATATTCCGGGCGAAACACGTGTGGTGTCAGTCAGCATTTACGATCATGTCGAAGCATTAAACTACGACGCAGCCCATCGCCTGTCAGGGATCGTGGTTGTATCCGCCTTTCTGCTACTTATGTCGGTCTATGTGTGGCAATCGAAACGCACCAAAGACATGACTCAAACGGTGCTCCGTTGATCATGGCGCTAGCGATGCGATTTACAACGGTACGCACCGGCACGGGGAATCAGCCCTTCACGCTCGATGTCGATTGCGAAGTCCCGAACCACGGCATCACCGGCATCTTCGGCCCCTCTGGCTCCGGTAAGACAACGTTCTTGCGCAGCATTGCGGGCCTTGAGCGTGTTGACGGGGACATTGCTTTCGGGGAAAAAACATGGGTGCAGGCGCGGCACATCGAGGCGCCGCACGATCGTAAGATCGGCATGGTCTTTCAGGGTCCGCAGTTGTTCGAACACATGACGGTCGGCCAGAACATTGATTTCAGTTCGCCTTACTTGAGCCGCTCAAACCAGTCGGATGTGAGTGAGCTGTGCCAGCTTTTCGGCATTTCATCATTGATGCAACGACGCACCGGCACCTTATCCGGGGGCGAACATCAACGGGTCGCCATTGTCCGAGCCTTGGCCGCTGAACCACAACTGTTGCTATTAGACGAGCCGTTGACTGGACTTGATTCAGCACGCAAACAGACCATCCTCAAAGCGCTACGACGCACCAGTCAGTCGCGTCGAATGCCAATGATCTATGTCGGCCACGATCTATCGGAAATGCGCATGATCGCGGATGCGATCGGTACACTCGACGATGGCGTTCTCGACATCGTTGCACCGTTGAATGATGCCATGGCCACCGATCGGTATTGCTTCAGAACCGACACCGGTGTGGCCTATGATCTCGACGTGATCAGTTACGATGCCGCTCATGGCATTTCGACAGTGGCTTTTGGCGATCATTCACTCGCCGTACCGACGAGCCATCGCGATAACAACACGACACTACGCGTTTCTATCAACGCACGAGAAGTCAGTATCACAAAGCAGCGTGTCGACGATTCCAGCATCATCAATCAACTGCCGGCAAACATACAGAAAATTGCCTTTGCTAAAGACACGGCGCACGCTTGTGTGCACCTCGTCATTGGTGATCGGTTACTCTTGTCCCATGTGACGCAATCATCGATAGAACGCCTCAATTTGGCTGCTGGAGATGCAGTCATGGCACAAGTTAAGGCTGTCGCACTTCAAGACATGACCTATTTCTAGCTAGGAGCACTTTGCGCATGGAAACACTAGCCGCCGATTTACGCCAAATGCAGCGCACGCCACTGCATGAAGCGCATGTTGCGCAATTGCTGGCGTTAGGAAAAAGACAGACTTTTGATGCGGGTCAAATGGTGATCGACATGGGCGAGCCGATGGATCGCTTCATCTATGTGTTAGAGGGAGAGATCGAATTGGTCAACCCCGTTACACATGTGCGTCAGATCCCCGATACATTGGGCCCAGGTCAGTTCGTCGGCGAAATCGCGTTCCTATATGGCGGCGCAGTGACGATACCTTTACGCGCATGCAAGCACACACTAACCGTCGTGGTTCCTCGGGCTGAGATGCTGACATTAATGGCGCGCACGCCAGAGATGAGCGACATCATCATCACGGTGTTTGCAGCTAGGCGGCGACGCATGTTGGAAGATGGCTTATCAGGACTCACGCTGATCGGTGCTGATGAGACGGCGGAAATGCGTCGCGTCAGCGCGTTCATTTCCAGAAATCGCATCCCGGCAAAACGACTTCCCCTCGGCTGTCCCGAGGCCGAAGCTAAAGCCGCTGAGTGTCAACTCAACGCCACCGAACCCCATGTCTTGTTTGGCAAAGATCAAGTGATCGCGGATGCCACACCCGAAACCGTGGCCAAAGTGCTTAACCTCGATTTGGCGCTGGAGGACGATACACGCGTTGACTTGCTCATCGTAGGGGGCGGGCCAGCTGGCGTAGCAGCAGCCGTTTACGCCGGGGCAGAAGGTCTCAGCGCTTTGGTTGTCGATTCACTAGCTGTTGGTGGACAAGCGGGCACCTCATCTAGAATAGAAAACTATATGGGATTCCCGACAGGCATCTCCGGCGCTGATCTCGTCTGGCGTGGCGAGGTTCAAGCAATGAAATTCGGCACACGCTTCGCTGTGCCCCGCTCTGTCGTGTCGCTGGAGCAACAAGACGACGACTATTTTTGCGCCACACTCGATGACGGCATTCATGTTTTGGCGAAGTCGGTGCTTGTAGCCACCGGGGTCCAATACCGCCGACTCCCCTTAGAAAACCTCGAAGCACTGGAAGGCTTCGGAATTTACTATGCGGCCACCGAATCCGAGGCGCGCTATTGTCAAAACACCGATGTTGTTGTGGTCGGCGGCGGCAACTCCGCTGGGCAAGCGGCCATGTTTCTGAGCCGTACAGCAAACCATGTACACGTCTTGGTACGAAAAGACTCGTTGGCCGCCTCAATGTCGGATTATTTGTCCAGTCGCTTGCAGGCGGACCCCAGAATTACGATTCACTTTCGTACCGAGATCGACGCACTCATTGGCGATGATGCGCTCGAATCCATCACCCTTAAGGGTGACAGTGCGGAGCCCATCGCCGCGATCGATACCAAGGCGGTGTTCCTGATGGTGGGCGCGGCGCCCGAGACGGATTGGCTTCGTGAGCTCATTGCGCTTGACGAACGTGGCTTCATCAAAACCGGCAACGATGCGGGACAAGAAGGCGCATTCAGAACCAGCCGCCCAGGCATCTACGCTGTTGGCGATGTGCGCTCGGGCTCGGTCAAGCGTGTCGCATCCGCGGTCGGCGAAGGATCGGTCGTGATCAGTGACATTTGGCAGTACGTCAACAGAGAGCAGTCGAGCGCTTGAACTGGCTACTGCAAAATGAGCCACTCGTTCGGATCGGGAGCTTCCTCGGTGTTCTCGCCATCCTATCGATCGCGGAAGCATGGCGCCCACGTCGCCACGCGTCGCACTCTCTTCGACGCACCGTCGCCAATGCTGGGCTCTTGGTCTTTGCGACCATTTGTGCGCGGATATTGATCCCTTTGTTACCCGTCGGCGCCGCGCTATATGTTGCGCGTCACGAGGTTGGGCTTATGAATCTCATCGAGATGCCCGACGTCATCGCATTTGCATTGACACTGATTGCCCTCGATATCGCGATCTATTGGCAACATCGTCTGATGCATGCTGTGCCGTGGTTGTGGCGCCTGCATCGCGTGCACCACAGTGATACCGGTTTCGATGTGACGACCGCTTTGCGTTTTCACCCCATCGAGATACTGATTTCACTGTTATTCAAGATTGCGCTGATTGTTGCGTTGGGCGCTCCCGCTGCGGCTGTCCTCGTCTTCGAAATCGTCTTGAACGCGGCGGCGATGTTTAATCACAGTAATCTCGCGTTGTCTGACCGGTCGGACAGGCGTCTACGCTGGCTCTTGGTGACACCGGATATGCACCGTATTCACCATTCCGTACGCGTCGACGAAACCAATAGTAATTTCGGGTTTAGCGTCCCCTGGTGGGACCGTCTGTTCGGCAGCTATCGTCATACGCCTGTCGACGAACAAGAGACAATGCCGATTGGTCTCGACAAATTCCGCTCGCCACAGGAGCAGCACCTGGCCGCGCTGATCGTCCAACCGGTGCAGAAATAAAAAAGGCCGCGCTAAGCGCGGCCTCCGTGAGTCGGGTCAACAGCTCCCGACTGATCGTCACGCGATTAACATCACGCGACGGTTTTGTTTAAGTTCTGTTGACCACTGTTTTTGCTCACTCGACATGTGATCACCTCCTTCTTATTGCCCGTTCGTCTTAGAAGGTAGCACAGGAAGGATGTCTTGCTAACTGTTTTTTGAATGTGCTGTAACCAAAGCGTATCTTGGAGACTATAAGCACGTAAGTAACCGTCATGCCGCGGAGCGAATCGAGATGAACTTGTCGAGAATCACGTGTGAACTCAAAAACGCCTGTATCACAACGTTCGCTATTTTGTTAGTGGCGTGCGGCGGCAGCGGCGGTAACGATGACATCAACACCCCACCGCCGGTCGCCAATCCTCCGGCGCCGCCGCCTATTAGTCTAGAGGCCCGCAACGAGGCGGCATTACTTGCTAACCAAGCAACTTTTGGAATGCCGTGGGAAACGCTCGAGGACATGGCACGTCAGGGACGCGCTGATTGGTTGGAGAGCCAGTTCGCGCGTCCTGTGACCTATCATCGTCCGACGATCGTCGACATCGTACGACGAAGAGACGCCGGCGAGTTCGATGCTTTTGAGGACGACATCGAATATCTCATTTTTGCACGGCGCTTGGCGTGGTGGCACAACACCGTGATTGCGGACGACACGCTCCGCCAGCGTGTCGCCTTTGCACTGAGCCAGATCTTCGTTGTCTCCGACAATGTCGATGTTCTGGAGGTGTATCCCAATGCGCTGGGCGGTTACTACGACATGTTGCTCGATAACGCGTTTGGCAATTACAGAGACCTCTTGCGAGACGTCACGTACAGCCCAGCGATGGGCGTTTATCTCAGCCATCTAAACAACGCGAAGGCGGACCCAGGGCTCGGCACCTTTCCTGACGAAAATTATGCACGCGAGGTAATGCAGCTGTTTTCGATTGGGCTGTTCGAGCTTAATGAAGATGGAAGCAGGAAGCGCGACAGCAACGGTGATGCGATACCCACCTATGACAATACCGACATCGGCGAATTCGCCAAGGTGTTCACTGGATTTTCGTTCGGCGGACCCGGCGCCGTGTTCGGCAACAACACAGAACCAAATTTTTCGGTCCCAATGCAACTATTCGACGAAGCGCATTCGCCTGGAGAGAAACAACTATTACGTGGGGTGAGCATTCCGGATGGTTTAACCGCGACACAGGATGTGGAAGCCGCGATCGACAACCTGTTCAATCACCCGAACGTTGGGCCGTTTCTCGGTCGACTGTTGATTCAACGTTTGGTGACGTCTAACCCATCGCCCGCCTATGTCGCTCGGGTTAGCCGCGCGTTTGCCGACAATGGTCTTGGTGTGCGTGGCGATATGAAGGCGGTTATCCGAGCGATCTTGCTTGATCCAGAAGCAACGAATCCACCCGATGCATTCACCGGCGGAAAGCTAACAGAGCCAGTGGTTCGATATGTCAGTATGCTGCGGCGCTTTGGCGCTCGTAGCGATGACGGGTTTATCGCTGCACTTGGCTACTTCCTGCAGATCGAGACGCTACAGCACCCACTGTCGTCCCGCAGCGTATTCAATTTTTACCTACCTGATCACCAACCTTCCGGCGCCATCGCCGACGCCGGTTTATACGCGCCCGAATTACAAATCATCGATGCGAATACAGTGATCTCGTGGGCAAACTTCATCGATGCGATTTTCTTTGGTGACGTTGTGACAGACGCACCGGCCGGATTCAATGAGGTCACACTGGAGCCGACCCGCTGGTTGGCATTGACAGACACACCCTCAGTGCTGGTCGACGAACTCAATACACTCATCACGGCAGGTACCGCCTCGCAAGCGACGTTGGATGCCGTGGTGACATCAATTAGCGAATTTCCGCAACCCGAACTACGCCTCGCGCTGGCCGTTTACTACTTAAGTATCGCGCCCGAAGGCGTTCACTCGCAGTAGGTATTCCATGACACTCAATAGACGACAGTTTCTCACGCACAGTTGCCAACTTGGTGTTGCTTTACCCACGGTCGCCAGTGGCCTCTTGAGCCTCGGGTCTATGAGAGAAGCGGCAGCCGCGGTATCGAGTGATTACAAAGCACTAGTCTGCATTCTCCTCGCCGGTGGAAACGATTCCTACAACATGCTCGTACCGACTGATAGTGATCAATATGCCGGCTACCAGCGTATTCGCGCCGATCTTGCATTGCCAAGGGAACAACTGTTGCCGGTAGCATTAGCGAATACGGATAGTCGCCAGTTCGGTCTTCATCCTGGAATGACGGCGTTGCAACGGCTGATTAACGATGGCGATGCGGCAATGATTGCCAACATCGGCACGCTCGTTGAGCCCTACGACGCGATCGCAGTGAATGAAGGTCGGCAGCGTTTGCCGGTCGGGCTGTTTTCCCATGCGGATCAAATTCAGCAATGGCAGACGGCTGTCGTCGACAATCGCACAGCGATCGGATGGGCCGGTCGACTCGCCGATCAAATGCAGAACACACGTCCGAGCAACGGTGTTTCTATGAACATCTCTCTCTCCGGCACCAATGTTTTCCAATCGGGGAGAACAGTCGCACCTTATAGCATTCGCAACAATGGAAGCGGTGCGGTTGCCATCAACGAATATGATAGTCAAGAGCCCTTTGGCCTCAATCGCCGGCGTGCTTTCGAGAGTATATTTCGTGACACACGCAGCAACTTGCTCGCGGAAGAGTATCGCTCACGTATGCGTGGGGCAATTGATCAACAGATCGTCTTTGCAGAAGCGATGGCCAACGCCAGCGATCTCAGTGATTCGATCAACACAGCCAATCCGCTGTCATTAGCATTAGCGCAAATTGCTCGCGTAATCTCGGTCAGTGACGCCCTCGGCGCGACACGCCAGACGTTCTTTGTCACGGTTGGTGGTTGGGATCATCACGACGAAGTTCTGGCTAATCAGGCGAGAATGTTACCGACCGTCGCTGAAGGTCTCGCAGACTTCGCAGCCGTGCTCAAACAAATGAATGCTTTCAACGCGGTCACTACATTCACGATTTCCGATTTCGGTCGAACGATGACATCGAACGGACGCGGCTCCGATCACGGTTGGGGTGGACACCATGTTGTGATGGGTGGTGACGTTGCGGGTTCACGTCTGCTCGGCGCGTTTCCATTGCTGGACGGCCCGTCTCCACTCGATGTCGGCCGCGGCGTTTACATTCCAACGACGGGAATCGACAGCTACTTTGCCGATCTCGCGCTGTGGTACGGTGTCCCACCTGCAGAGTTGGACATCATCTTGCCCAACATCGGTAGATTTTATGATCCGTCCAGCGGGGTTTCACCGCTCGGACTTTTCGCCTGAGCTACCAACGATCACCAGGTAGCGTCAGCAAGCGGATGGTCTCCAGCCGTTGCGCCAAGTCACGGAACGTGGCGCTGATCTGCCGACGTCTCTCGCCAAGCCCAACTTCTCCGGGGTGAATGAGCTCGTTATGCTCAAGCAACCGGTAAGCATTTTCGAACAGTAGTTTGCCAATCGATGCTTCGCTGCTAATCCGACGTTGCAGATAGGCCTGCTTGCCGAGCGCGAGACTCTGCTCCAAGCACTCTTTAGCCGATATTCCCGCATCTGATGGGAGTCGTGCGACGACATTACAAACGACCTGGTATGCCTCAACAAACGGCAACAATGCTGAGCGTGACACCAACGGTGTGAACTGACGCAAACGGCGTTTTGGGTATTCCGGATCGGTTGCTAGCGATTGTCGCCAGTCGCTATCGTAACGCTGCATTTCCTCATCGAGCTCGTTCAAAAACGCATCGCTTGGCGCATAGAAAAACTCGAACTTAAACAAGTCACGCAGACGCCCCGCCTCGTCGAAAAACGCAGCCACCCTATCCTCTTCTTGATCAACGACAGCCAGTAGCGATAGTTCAGCGATGGCTTTGGTCACAAAATGATGAATCGTTGTGTTGCGGTAATAACTCGCAACACGATGCTGCTCTGGTGCAATCGTATAAACAACGTCTGGACCTTCGTCAAAACGCGTGATGAGTCCATCATCCCCTAAGACATCAGCGAGCATATTCAGATTGTTACTACTGTCTCGATCGAAATCACTGGCAATTCGTATGTTGCGCTGCCGCGCCCACCGAACCATTCGTAACATCTGTTTGCCGATTTCAAGGCGTGTCAACGCACGTGGTGCTACCCCAAGCAAAATCGTACAAACGAGTGACGCTAACGTGATCGGCGTTACGCGGTTGGCCTCGACACCAACCTGAAGCGCGGTCTTCTTTAAAGCCAAAAGATCTTCGCCAGAGGGCGGCTCCTCCAGGACGACCGGTTCACCGAAGTCAATATAGATCTTGCCTAAGGGACGTCTTAGACCACGGAGGTAACCGAGAAACCACTTCAAGGACTCGGGTTGTTTGACCGCACCGGACTGCTCTCGCACATAGTCTTTTACATCGCCAATCAAGTCATAGTTCAAAGCAACCGGAATGATATGTAAATCTTTGGACTCGGTAACGTGAGCTGCTTCTACGACATATTTCAGCAAACCGTAGCGTGGCGGCATCAGTTTGCCCACGCGTGATCGCGTCCCTTCAAACGCCCACGTCAGTGGGAATCGCTTCTCCAGAAGGTAGCCGATGTATTGCCGCAGAATCATCTTATAAAGCGGGTCATCTTGAAAGCTTCGCCTAATAAAGATGCCACCCGATCTTCTGGCCGCGTAACCCAAGCCCGCAAACGCCATATTGACCCCGCCGAGTAGGTGCGGCACTGGGAAGTCGTTTTCGAACAACATTGAGTAGACGGCGAATCCATCGATATGCGTTTTATGCGTCCAAAGCAGCACGGCCGGCTTCGTGCGGACCATCTCCCTGACGCGTCGCAGTTGCTCCTCGTCGATGACCAATTCTGGGTCGTAACCCATACTGATGACTTTACGATTGAACACCGCCAATACGTCTTGCCAGAATGTTCTAGGGATTGCGATGAGTTCTTTGAAGATTTCTTCCGCGCGCCGTTGCAGAGCCGCAATAGGCTCGCCTGTCTCGGCAGCGACCGCATCTAGTGCCTCGCGATAACGGCGACTGTTCTTGAGATTGGTAGCAACCCGTCGCGGAACTTTGTAGCGTCCGCCGCGAAGTTGACGTTCCGCAATATCCAACACAAGGCCTGCCTGATCGGCAATGAAATCGGCCAAACCACGTGGATCAACTGAGGCGCCATCAAGGGCGGCAAACCGGGTTCTCAAATCGCCAAGCGTCGCGGATGCACCAAATATACAAGCGACACGCTCCGGCGAGCTTGCCAAAATCTCCGCTGCTCGCTTTCTGGTCGGCTTTCTTGGTCTGAAGATTAAGTCTCTGACTCGCGGGGCACGCCGCTTCATCGATTGGTCGTCACTCCACACCACTCGCAGCGGCACGACGATCGTCTCATCCGGTTTACCGAGTTGCGCTGCAATCGCGGTCGAATCAATGGACTCTTGGTTTCTCGCAATTGACAACACCGCTTGCGAGGCCGGCGCGGTCTTAGCGTAGTCTGGCTCATGACGCGCCAGCCACTCGGCGAGAACGCCAGTCTCAACGTCGTGTCCTGCATCGAGAATAAACAAGACCGGCGCCAGATCGTCGTTCGCCGGCCATGGCGATACGTCGTTTCTTTCACTCATCGTCAAACGTTATCAGATGTCGGGGCGGATGGGTTATCCGATGCAACAACGCTCGGCTTAGTCTTTTTCACGGATGATTTTTTCTTCGTTGTTTTCTTACGGGTGGCGCGCTTAGCGGGCCGCTTTTTCGACGATCGTTTCGCGCGCTTCTTCGTTTCAACCGGTTCTTTTTGTCCGAGTGCAACCAAAAACTGATCGCGAACAAAGGCAACATGCTCGTCGATGGTGTCACGCTGCCAATCGGTGGTGTCCACAGGTGGCAGAACTTCGACCTTCACCGTGGCAGGTCTAAACACGAAGTCGCCTTTTGGTGCGACATCAATGGAATTATGGATCACGATAGGGACGATCGGGACGCCGGCTTGCATCGCCAGATGAAACGCGCCTTTTTTGAACGGGTTCAGTTTTGGGGTGATCGTGCGCGTCCCCTCAGGCGCCATCACAACCGATTTGCCTTCGTCTCGCATGACATCGACCAGCGGTTGCATCGCCTCAATCGCACTCTTGGAATTTTGCCGATCGATGAGCACCGCGCCCCCCATCTGCATCACTTGACCGATCACCGGCATGTTGCGAATTTCTTTTTTCCCAACACCGGCCAGATCGCGTCTGAGCAGCTGCAGGATAATCACGACGTCTGCCTTGCTCTGATGATTGAAGACAAATACGGCTGGGCGCTTTTCCCAGACATTCTGCTCACCCTCAATATCGAGGTCCAAGCCGATCAACGCACTCGCCGTCTCTGCGAACAAAGCATAAGAGAAGTTCTGCATGCGTCTCTTTGATCCGGTCAGCGCTAAGATCGGCAAAGCCGCCACAAACGACGTTGCAAGACTTCCAGTTGCTGCGATCGATCTCACCCATTGCATCAGGCCGGCGCGACCGCGGCTCGAGAAGCGCGCCCTGGCCCATTGCCGTGTTTCTGCAATGACCGCGAGCTTTTTATTTGGGTTAAGAGCAACCGGGTGACCGACCGATTCCAGAAGCTCAATGTCATCGGTGCTATCCGAGTAAAAGAAGCTCTGACCGAGTGTGGTGCCATGCGCATCGGCGATCTCATGTGCTGCCGCGACCTTACCCGGCCCGAAACAGGTAGGCTGCAACACACGGCCGGTAAACTCCCCGTCAACGACTTCCAGCTCTGTACAGCGCACCTCGTCGATCCCGAGATCCTTAGCGGCTGGTCTGACCTGGTACGGTGTGGCCGACGAGATCACGGCAACCGTGTGCCCACATGCTTGATGCGCCTCTATCAGCGCACGAGATTCGGGGTAAATTGCCTTTGCAATATGCTTTTCGTACATATACGCCGAGAAATCGATGAACTCTTGTTCTGTCGTTCCTCGCATAAATTGCATCGTGGCAGCCATCATTGCTGAGAAACCGAGATCCCCAAGGCCAAAGCGCGTCATGGCTGATGCCATTTCGGAGAGTTCTGCTAAGGAAAAATCGCCGCGGGTTAGCTGTTGTCTCAGATACGCAACCGCCGAGAACCCACTAATGATCGTACCGTCAAAATCGAAAAATGCGCAGGTCTGAGGGCCTTTTGGCGCATCATAAATCGATTGAACTAGGTCCTGTAAACTATTGTTTTTCAATTTTTTCCCCTGACGGCTAGTGCCCCAACTAAGCGCTATCGTTACCGTATCATGTCAGTTGCGGTTTAGCAGCTACGCCATTGCTAACCCATCATCTTGTTTACTATTTGTCGAAATCTTTTTTCCACGTGACTAACGTATCTGCTATTGTTAAATTAAATCGACGGTCAAGCGCCTTAGTGCCAACCCGTCGGTACACATGGAGAAAATCAGATTCTATGATTGTGATGGTGTATCGCTTGCCTAACGTAACTGTGGGTATGTAACCATGTCGGCGGTGGTGCAGCAATCAATCCTATTGTTCGAAGACAATCCTGAAGACGCCTACCTGTTGCGGGCAAGGCTAGGCGCTGCGCGTGTCGCGGACGATTTTAAGGTGGATTTGGTCACCACCCTAGAGGACGGACTCCGACAATTATCATCCCAGCAATACGACCTCATCCTTCTCGACCTATCACTACCAGACAGTGAGGGCGTTGCGACTTTTGAACGTGTGTTTCAACGCAAGCCTAATACGCCAATCATTGTGCTATCAGGCGACTGTTCACCTGAGGTTGGACCAGAACTGATTGCCCGAGGTGCGCAGGATTTCATCGAGAAGGATAAAATCAGCGTCAAGGGCCTCGGCAAACAGCTCGAATTCGCGATGGGTCGTCGACAGGCGACAGCCGTCTTTCAACAACGTATCGAAGCCGACAGCATCTACTGGCTAGCAGACACGATCGCAGGGGAATTCAACGAAGTGCTCTCCTCCATGATGAGCAGCCTTGGCAGCATCGAGGGCCCACTTAAAGACAAGCCCGATGCGCTTGCGAGTGCCAGACGCGCATCAGAGCAGGCACTTGCTGGCACCGACATCATGCACCTGTTGTTAACTCTGGCAAGACCGCCTTCACAGATCAACAAATCCGGCATCAAAGCGGTGATTGACGATTTGGTGCCGTCCCTCAAGCAGCAATTCGGAACCCTCGTTCGATTAACGGTCAGCGACGAGACCTGCGACTGGCAAACAGGGTTTGACGATGCACAAGTCAGGACCATCGTATCGACATTGGTATCCAACGCCGCAAGACAGGTGACAGGTGGGGTGTCGATGAACATCAAGGTGAGTGAAGAGACTCTTGGGGAGCGCGATCCACATGCACCCAGCGATGGCATTCAAACGCAAGTCTGTTCGATTCAAATATCCGCCAAGAGAAACAGCGTCAATCGTCACAGCAGCGAAGAGAGCTTTGTGCAGCGAGCCGGTCACAAGCTCATTCAACGCTTCGTGGAACGCAGTGGCGGCCAGGTGTACACCCGCCAGCATCCGGTGCTGGGTGTGACGATAGAACTGCTGATCCCGCGCCAGATCAGTGCGGCGGACTCAACAACTCAAGACAATGCGTCTGGCATTTTTGACGTTCGAAGCAAGAATGTTGTCTGTGTTGATCTCGGAGAAATCGCCTCTGGCGGCATCGCAGATCAAGTGAGCATTTTGGGCTATCACTGCACAACGCATACCACATTAGCAGGCGCCGCCAAGCAAGCAGCATCGGGCGTACGAGCAGATATGATCATGGTGAGCGAGACGCAATTGCGTGAAGAAGGCGCAGCCCGCCTGCTGACCGAGATTCTTGATTATTCGTTCGAGTCGCGATTGTTGGTTGTCAGTGAAAACACTGCGCCGGACCCCGAGCTCATTGCGACGCTGCCAATGCCCGCAACGACGCTGGTCGCTCCCGAAACCTTAGCCGAGGTGGATACTGGGGTTCGCGCTGGATTCTTTGCTGAACTGCACAATTAGTAGCTTTCCGAATACAACCGTTCCCCCAATGAGCGCGAATTCGACAAAAGCAGACACCAGTGCACAAGCTGTCTTGTGAGCTAGTTCACATAAGACGCATGAATTCCTCCGGTTAGCGACGTTTTGTCAGTTTTTCGCGACCAAAGTCGCGGATTCGAAACGCAATGCCCACTATCTTTTCTCTAGGTTGAGCGCTGCATAGGATTGCGACGCATTGAGCATTGAGAGCTACATCTTAACGGCGAGTGTCGCCGTTTATCTGCTATTGGGCGGTGTATTGGTCGCGGGTCGAAAGACCAGCCGGTCAAAGAGTATCCCATGGCTGATGTTCGCCCTTGCCGCATGGACCCTCGGGGATCTCGTGCTATGGCAAGGGACCAATTGGCACGCAGTCTCTGTCGGCATTGGCATCAGCATTATTGCGGCAATCACGGCCCCTGTGATCGGTCTGATCGCACTGCAAGAATATGCGAACAAGCCGCTCGGTCACAGCGTAAAGGCACTACTCCTTATAGGCCCACTCTCATGCTTTGCCCTGGCCGTTTCGCCAGAGTGGCGGAGTCTCTTATGGACATTGCCAACAGCGCTCGACTATGGCGTTCGCCCGTATCCGTACATTCGTGGACAGTGGTTCATTTATGTGTTTCTCCCCGTGGCTTTCGGAAGCTACGGCGCCGCGTTACTTCAACTGATTCGCCACGCGATCAAGCTGCATCCGAGAGCACGCTCTTCGCTACTGTTTATCACGGTGCTCACGAGCTTCCCACTGATCGCTAGCTGCTTCCGTTTGACCGGATCGCCATTGCTCAACAACATCAGCGCCGCCGTAGTATTTGCCGCGCTGTCACCGGCCGCAGCTTGGCTTGTGCTGCGCTATGGCGCACTACGCAACGAAGCGGTCAGTCACAGCGCACTGTTTGAGCAGATGGAAGATGCAGTCTTGGTCGTCGATAGCGACGAGTACATACTCGGCGCGAACAAAGCGGCCCTCGATTTGTTCGACAGCAGCCGGGAAGACCTCGTCGGCAGTCATTTGCCCGTGCGCTTGCCGGTATTCGCAGGACACCTCAAACGTGTGGCCGCGAATCCCGAGCGGCGTATTGAATGCAGTTACAACCAAAAACACCTGACTCTGCGGAGCAATCCCGTCAAACTTCCTGGGGAACCGCGACGGCTTCAACTGTTGATCTGTCACGACATCACATCAGAGCTGAAGGCGCATGCCGCATTAAAGAGAAATGAGTCGCTATTGGGCTCGCTGATCAACCACTCGGCAAACCCGATCATCCAAGTTCGGGGACTAGAGCTCGATGGCCAAATGAGAGATTTCGAGGTGACTGTTGCGAACCCTGCTGCGGCGCGTTTGTTTGAAAGTGATGTTGATGATTTTGTCGGTGCTCGTATCGCACGCAAGCTCTATGGTGCCGAAGTGTCCGATCGACAATATGCGCTGCAACGCATCCTACCGGTGCTGCGCGAAGCCTCGGAAACCGGCGGTAATCATGAACTCGATCTTTGCCTTTCAGAAAACGGTGCCAGGCGATGGTATCGGATCTTGGTCGAGCCCGTTGGGCGCGATATTGGTCTGACGTTTATCGACGTGAGCGACGAACGGCGGCAGCACGCTGCCTTGCGGTCGGCAGCCCTAAATGACGCGCTCACTGGCGTTATGAACCGCCGCGGTTTCGAGGAATCGGCAAGCAGCTATTTCTCGAAGAGTCAGGACGTTGACAGCGCCGCCTTGCTATTTGTCGATTTAAACCGGTTCAAATCAATCAACGACCAATACGGGCACGAAATTGGTGATCAGATTCTCCAGCAAGTTGCAGCACGGCTCAACGAGACGTTCCGCAGCCAGGATATCGTAGCGCGTTATGGCGGCGATGAGTTTGTCGTGCTCGTCACCGACACAAGCGCGGATCAAGCGGAAAGATTACGAAGCCGTGCACAGAACCTTCTTGCCACGGCCTATACCGTGGATCAACGATCGCTGCATTGCTCCGCCTCCATAGGGATGGCTACTTACCCGCATGACGGCAACACGCTCGGTGATTTGCTACACCACGCCGATATGGTGATGTATCGCCGCAAGGCTCAGTACCACGCCTATGAAACCGACGAGGTGAGTGTGGACGACACCACAGTCATCCGGGCTTCTGGTTAGTGCGTTAACGCGCTTGCGAGGCTAAGCCTAATCCATCAAAGAGACGCACAGCCCGGTCAGGGAAATCACTGAAAATCCCATCGATGCCTTGCTCCGTTAGCCAGGTCAAAAGAGACTCTAGGGTCTCAAATCCTGGTGGTAGCGCATCTGCACGTAACGTGTAGGGGTGCACTTGCATGTTGAGCGCGTGTGCATGCTCAATGAGAGCGGTTCCAAGAATATTGCCCCGCTCATCTACTGTGTAGAGCTGCGGAATCCATGGTCCGATGCCATCCGCAATCCCTTTGAGAAAAACGAGGCCCTCAGGTTCGATCATGGCAGCGAAATGATCAGGCGACTCATTCCAACTGTCGTCACCGATGAGTTGAACTTGGCGGTACGGTGAACGCCAGCGCGACTTGAGCCGAATCAATTCACTGCTATCGAAACACTGCAGCCACACTTGCTCTGGTGTGTCGTCGTAGCCCGCTTGCTTCAGAACATCGAGCAGTAACGGCGCGATATCGACGCCCTCCTCGCGATGCCAGGCCGGTTTCTTGATCTCTGGATAGATGCCAGCGTGCCTACCTGTTGAGTGATTCAGACCACGAATCAACTGCAGCTCCTCGGCGAGTGTCGGAATCTCGAACGGTGTGAGCCCTGACGGGTATCGGTTATCAAAAACCGGCGTACCGTCCGGCTGACTGCGCTCCCGTAACCGAAGCTGTTTCAACTCGTTGAGTGTAAAGTCGCGAGCATAGTAGCGACCGTCATCACGGGCCCGGTCAGTGAACGCCGATGCCACGTCGGTCACACTTTCTAGATGAATATCATGCAGGACAACCAACGCATCGTCCGCGGTCGCCACAACATCTTGCTCGATAAATTCAGCGCCTTGCGCATGCGCGTATGCTTTCGCCGCCAGGCTATGCTCTGGCAAATAGGCGCAGGCGCCGCGATGCGCGATGGTAATCGGTCTTGCGCGTTGGTTTCCTTGTGACAGCGACATAACGGTTAAGGAAAATCGATGACTTCCCAACGCTGAGTGTCTTCGTTGCGCGCGAGTTTTCGCAACGCATCGACGATCTCACGTTCATTCCAATCAACCACCTCATCCGCCTTGTTGATTAAGTCGCCCGGTGACGCCGTAACGTGGCCAAAAGCGTGAATCAACAAAATGGGCTTGCTCATCGCTTTCGCCGCATTGATCTGAAAATCGACCCAGTCGCGTTTTTGGTTGTACACGGAAGCGAGAATTACGACCGCTTCGCTAGCCATGATCTGCTGTCGCAGCGCCTCTTTGAACCCTTCGGCACCCCCATCAGGGGCTAGATCGGGGTCGCTGACATTGACGTAATAAAAACGATCGACGCTTTCGAGATATTCAAACACACGCAGGTAATCATCGCTTTCCGTGAACACATGACTCACAAAAACCTGGATGGGGTTCGATTCCGACATTGAAGAGGCCCGTGAAAACACTTCAGATGAGACAAAGTGTAACCAAATGATCGGATGTCGTGCGAGTTTTGTCGGTACAATACTGGGGAATTCATCTGCGGCGGGCGATCTAAGAACCCAATACAATGCGGCTGGTCTTATATAACATCCGATACGGCGTTGGCTCCGGCATCGCGACGCACCTGCCAGTGCCTGGCGCCGGCTACGTGCTCGGCAATCAGGCCAATCTTGATCGACTCATTGAGTTCTTGCAGTCTCAATCCCCGGATATCGTCGGATTAGTCGAAGTCGACACCGGCTCGATCCGCAGTCGTAACGTTAATCAAGCCAAAGTCATCGCCGATGCATTGGGGCATACGAGCTCCTATGAAACGAAATACGGTAATAACTCACTCAACCAATTGCTTCCTATCATCCGTAAACAAGGCAACGCGTTCCTGGCAGCACCGACGATCCATAACGAACGCTTTCACTATTTCGATACCGGCATTAAGAAACTGATTATCGAATTAGAACTCAACGATATCGCTATTTTCCTTGTCCATTTGTCGCTCAAGTATCGCCACCGGCACCTTCAGTTACGGCATTTGTATGACCTGGTTGCTGCGACGGATAAGCCCGTCATGGTGATCGGCGACTTCAACACATTCTGGGGGCAAGACGAGATCTATCTATTCCAGCGCGCGACGGGCCTCAAGAGTGCAAATACCGAAGCGCTGCCCTCTTACCCGAGCCGCTCGCCGAGACGCGAGCTTGATTTTATTCTCTACCAAGACGGCATCACGATCGATTCGTTTTCGATTCCTGATGTCACGTTGTCAGACCATCTACCTTTGGTCTGTGACTTTCATGTTAACCATTAGCTATGAGACCTAAGAACCCATGACCCGCTTTCTACACTGGCAGGCGACCAGAGACGACGACAATCGCCTATGGCTCACAATCGACAAAGCAGATAGTGGCGCGAATGTGCTGTCCGGTGACGTTCTACGCGAACTAGACCAATTGATCGATGACGCCGAGTCAAACCCACCAGCGGCATTGATCATCCACTCTGCGAAAAAGAGCGGGTTTGTCATGGGCGCGGATATTAACGAGTTCACAACGCTTAAGAATGCTGATCAAGCGTATCAATTGGTTCGCCTCGGCCAGCAAGTGCTAGACAGACTGGAGAGCGCACATTATCCAACGGTCGCTGCCATCGATGGTTTTGCACTAGGCGGTGGACTCGAATTGGCGATGGCCTGCCACTATCGTGTTGCCGTTGAGAGCCCGAAACCGATTATCGGCTTACCGGAGGTCAAACTCGGCATTCATCCTGGTTTTGGTGGCACCGTGCGGGCCATCCAATTGGCGGGAGTTACCCAGGCGATGCCGCTGATGCTAACCGGAAAATCACTGACGGCAGCAAAAGCACAGAAGGTCGGACTGGTCGATCGATTGTGTACAAGCGACAACTGGCGAGAAGCAGCGGTCCGTATCGCCGCGGACCGTCCAAGGAGGCGTAAAGCGCCCCTCAGTGCGCGCCTTCTAAATCTGCCGATCGTTCGAGGCATTATCGCGAATAAGATCGAGGCGCAAACACGCGCGAAAGCTAAGCCCGAACACTACCCTTCCCCGTTTGCAATTATCGATCTGTGGCGACGTCACGGCGCGAGCAGTGCGACCGGCTATGAAGCGGAGGCACGGTCAATCGCAACATTGATGGTTGGCTCTACAGCCCAAAACCTGGTGCGTGTGTTCTTCCTGCAAAATGCGTTGAAAGCACAGGGCAGCAAAATCGATACACCGATCCAGCATGTGCATGTGGTAGGCGCAGGCGTAATGGGTGGCGATATCGCGGCTTGGTGCGCGACAAAAGGCCTACAAGTGTCTTTGCAAGATCGTGAGATGAAATACATCGAACCTGCGTTGGCACGCGCAACCAAACTCTTTGAGAAAAAAGCGCGGGGCTCCCAAGAGAAACTTGCGGCGATGCAATCGCGTTTGAACGCAGACGTCGAAGGCAGTGAGGTCGGCAAAGCGGACATCATCATCGAGGCGATTTACGAGAACGCAGACGCCAAGAAGACGCTCTATGCCGCACTCACCCCAAAAATGAAACCTGGTGCGATCCTTGCGACGAACACGTCCAGCATCAAACTGGAATCACTAAGAGATGGACTACCCGAGCCTGAGCGGTTTATCGGTATCCACTTTTTCAACCCGGTCGCGCAACTGCCATTGGTCGAGGTGATCCGCGCTGAGGACACCTCACAAGCCGCGATTGATATCGGCGTGGCATTCACCAAAATGATTGGTAAGTTTCCGCTGGTCTGCAAAAGCTCACCAGGATTCGTCGTCAACCGTATTCTCGCGCCTTATATGAACGAAGCATTCCGGGTGGCAGCAGAAGGCACACCGCTTCGCGTCATCGATAAGGCTGCCGAAGACTTCGGTATGCCGATGGGCCCCGTTGAGCTCGCGGATTCTGTCGGACTGGATGTCGCCCTCAGCGTCGCGAAGATCCTCGGCACGAGTGACGAAGAGCTCACCGACCTCAAAGCCATGGTTGATGCCGGCCAAACTGGACGCAAATCCGGGCAAGGTTTTTACCAGTGGCAAGACGGTAAAGCGATTAAGCCAGAAGGAGAATCGGGCACCGCGCCTGCGTATCTAACTGACAGGCTCATCTTACCGATGGTTAATGAAGCCGCGCGTTGCTTAGCGGAAGGCGTCGTAGAAAGTAGCGATCTTCTCGATGGCGGTGTCATCTTCGGCACCGGCTTTGCGCCATTCCGTGGTGGACCGCTCAAGTACGCGACAGACCGCGGCATCGACGATGTGATGACCGCGATGGAACAACTTGCGGATGCGCACGGTCAACATCTTAAGCCCGATGCGACGGCCTGGCAGCATTTCACGCGTTGAAATATGCATCGACGTCACAAACAAACACCGCTAAGAGTCGGAATTTGTGAGAAAAATGTTACCATTGGGAGTTAAGGTATCCAGCGAAGTGCCGCTGACTTCCGAACGGTGAAGGCGTAGCCAGAAAAGATGACTGATAACAATCTTACAATCGAGGATTTAAGGCGTTTTTCGCCGCTTGACGGTTTAAAATCCGAAAACCTCGTTGCGCTTGCGAAAAAGACCCGTGTGGAGACGCTCGAACCGTCGCAATTGTTGTTCAATGAAGGCGACAGCGAAAAGCGCACCTACTATCTTCTGGAAGGCACGATTCAGCTTCTGGAAAACGGCCGAGAAGCTGAGGTGGTCCGCGGCGACAGTACTCGCGCTAGAAACCCACTCGCACCGCTCCTGCCTCGCCGTTACACCGCACGAGCCGACGGCACGGTTCGTTATTTGTCGATCGACAGCGATCTTCTCGACGTGATGTTGACCTGGGACCAAACCGGATCCTACGAAGTCGGTGATCTGCGAGACGATTCGAAACCCAATGACGACTGGATGACGACACTGTTGCAATCGCAGGCGTTCCATAAGATTCCGCCAGCGAACATCCAAGCGATTTTTATGCGCATGCAGCAAGTGGGCTTCAAAGCCGGTGATCAGATCATCAAGCAAGGCACGGATGGCGATTTTTTCTATGTGCTGACCCGCGGGACCGCGATTGTGACTCGGGAAACGCCTTTGAATAAACAAGGCATTCGTCTTGCGGATCTTGCTGTCGGTGACACATTCGGTGAAGAAGCGCTGATATCCGACGCAAAACGGAATGCAACCGTCACCATGGCGACCGATGGTGCCGTGATGCGTCTTGGCAAAGAAGACTTCAGAAAACTGCTTAACGAGCCCATGCTCGACTGGGTGGATATGGCCGGCGCTGAAAAAGTCATTAGCGAAGGCGGTGCCTGGCTTGACGTTAGACTTCCCAGCGAATTTCAGAACTTCTCAAAACCCGGCGCGATCAATATGCCGCTGTACTTCATCCGTTTGAAGTTATCGACATTGGATAAAAACGTGCCCTACGTCGTTTGTTGCGATACCGGGCGCAGAAGCTCAGCGGGCGCCTACATTCTGAATGAACGCGGCTTCAACACGTATGTTTTGAAAGGTGGGCTCGCCCAGGGCGCCTAGCCGAACGCAAGCTCGGGACGCCTACATCGTATGAGTGGCCTTCTCTCCGCCTAGCGCCCCTGCAAGGTAGTTCTCGATCTTCTTCTGAGTATTGCCAAGATCCTGTTCCGAGAACTGTACGCCAATCCCCGCGGTACGCTGGCCCTGTGCACCTTTCGGCGTCATCCAAACAACTTTCCCGGCAACGGGGAGTTTTTCGTCTTCCCCCATCAAACTCAGCAACATGAACACCTCGTCACCGAGCCGATATGAACTGTTCGTCGGGATAAACAGCCCGCCGTTCCGGATGAACGGCATATACGCAAGATAAAGAGCGCTCTTATCCTTGATGGTCAGGGTTAACAGTCCAGGCTTTGTCATTGATCCTATCCAGTCACCACGTCAATAATCGCGTGATGCTAATTCAATTCTGTGCGGAACGAAGGCCATGTCGCCATGGTATGAGCAGCGCATCCAAAGCAATATCGGCATTGAAGCTACCAGGCGTCATCCTGCTGATTCCGTTGAGCTTTTCTAGATACCAAAAGGCATCCTTTGTGTCTATAACATAATGGTCAAAACCCGACACAGATCGCATTCTTGCGTCTTTCGGGTAGATTAATTGCCGGACCAAGACGCCAAGCGCCCCTAGCACCGACTCGAACGGTAGCTTACGCCAGCGGGCAGAAACGGCTAAAGGCTCCGCCTGGCCGGCCGCGATCGCTTGTGCATCTTTCCATACGGTCGCCAACAGCTGCGCACTGCCATCACGCAGTGCATCGGCGGCAGCCATCGGTGCATCCAGGTGTTGCGCTAAGGCAATGTCAGCCTCCTCACTATCGAAGCCCTGCTCTTTAAGCCAAGACAGGCTCTCCGACCGCTTTGGAAGCGCTACGCGCAGCTTGACGCAGCGGCTCATGATCGTCGCAGGAATCCGCGACAAGTCATCGGCTAGCAATACCAACGCCGCATTACCTTGCGGCTCCTCTAACGTCTTTAGCAACGCGTTTGCGGCTGCGAGCGTCATTTGGTTCGCTGCATCAACGATGGCCACCTTCCGAGACGCGTGAGCGCTCAACGAGAGTTGCTCTGTGAGTGAGCGGACCTGCTCGATAGAGATCTGCCGCTTGCCCTCAATCGGCTTCAACCAATAGAAATCGGGCGCCACAATCCACTGCTCGTTGGGCTGACCCTCACTAGTCGTCAGGGGAACGTCCAGCAATGTCGCCGCAAGCTCAAACGCGAAGGCTCTCTTACCGAGCCCTCGCCGCCCCGCAATCATCAGCGCATGGGGCAACGTGTCGTCTCGAATCTGCTTCCCCAGGCGTGCACGAATGTCTTCAAACCAAAACATTTTCAATTATCTATACATCTTTATTGATGTTTTTTGTTAGAAGAAAGCCAGCGACTAAACAGATCCCTCAGATTCGCCTCGAGCGTCGTCACTGAGCCGCTTGTATCCAACCGTACGTAACGGTCTGGAGACGCCGCTGCCAAGGTCTCATAGCCGCGCCGAACCGACTCAAAAAACGCAGAAGACTGTTGTTCGATGCGATCCTTACCATCCGGTCGGCTTGCTAGTCGCTCGGCGACGACCGCTGGCTCAGCATGTAACAATAGTGTCTTGTCTGGCCACAAATCATCGTGCACCAGAGCGGCGAGACGGTAGATCACATCCAACTCAAATCCACGGCCGTAACCTTGGTAGGCCAAGGTCGCATCAGTGAAGCGATCACACAGCACCCACTGCCCCATAGCCAGTGCAGGCCGAATAACGTTCGCAATGCTCTGCGCGCGTGCCGCAAACATCAATAGCAGCTCCGTCGTATCAGATACAGCCTCTTCGTGGGTTCCCAGCACGATGGCTCTTAGCTGCTCAGCGACAGGTGTACCGCCGGGCTCACGTGTTGAGATCCAGTCAACGCCGAGCGTTGTCAAAATCTCTCCTGCGACACGCATAGCGGTCGATTTACCGACGGCCTCAACGCCTTCGAAGCTGATAAAGACGCCCTGCGCTTGCCCTGGCACCGACTCAGTCACCTTGGCTTCTCAAGCGCTCGAGATAACGAGTGACAGCACGTTCATGTGCTTCATTGGTTTCTGAAAACTCGTGGCTTCCGTCGCCTTTGCCGGTCGCGACGAAAAATAGGGCCTTCCCATCGGCCGGATTTGCGGTTGCCTGCAACGACGCAAGACCAACGAGCGCTATCGGTGTCGGCGGTAATCCATCAATTACGTAGGTGTTGTAGGGTGTCTCAGCATTAAGGTCGCGGCGTCGAATATCACCATCATAATCTGGCCCTATCCCATAGATCACCGTCGGGTCCGTCTGCAACTTCATACCGCGTGCCAGTCTACGCACAAATACTCCAGCGATCGCCGGCCGCTCGCTCGCGAGACCGGTCTCCTTTTCCACGATTGAGGCCAACGTGACAAACGCGTATCGATTTTCGATGCCACGAGCACTCAAGCCGTCGTCCCATGTTTGTTGAACACGCTCGAGCATCAACGAGTGACTCATCTTCAGAATCTCACTCGCATTGCTGCCCGCCGCAAATTGATAGGTGTCAGGTGCGAGCATGCCTTCAACGCTGCGATGCGGAATACTTAACATGCTGGCCAATTGCTGCTGCGCACCAGGACCGAGCCACGGCTCACCGTTGACCCGTCGGTCGATACTGATATCCAAATCATTAACAATCTCGGGATGCGAGATGATCGCATTGACAGCCTGGGCCGCCGTCCACCCCTCGATCAGTGATACGCGCTCCAGATCGACCTTGCCGGCAATTAACATGGCAAGTAGATCCGTCGGTGTCATACCTGTTGGCACCGTATATTGGCCGGCCTTAATGAGGCCAGCAGTCTCGTCTAACTTCGCACGGAGTAAGAGCCAATGCGTGTTTTGACTTGCTTTCGCGGTACGCAAATCCCGGCTGACATCGCGAAGCGTTGCCCCTTTTTCAACAACCAACGTAAAGGGCTCCGCATTCCCCATTGGAGAGTCCATATAGCTATCAAGGCTGAACTTGGCCCAGGCCAGAACGACGCCGGCGAGCAGCGTTAGAATCAGCAAAGCCTTGAGCATCCATTTCATTGAGGAAACCCACTATCGCGAAGCGACTGTTGTACGCGTTGTGTCATTGGCGAGTGCTCCCCTTTTCGTGTACCGCACACTTCCCCAACGGGCATGATGCCACGCAATGCATTCGTCAGAAATACCTCATCAGCCAACAATGCATCTTCCACGGTGAGGCGCTGCACTTGTACGGGATGGTGCTCAATCACCCACTCTCGCATGACGCCCGCGATACCGCTGTGCTCGAGTCTCGGTGTACGTGTCACACCCTCAATGACCAGAAAGACATTACTCATATTACCGCACACCAGAGCACCGCTTCGGTCGCAAACGAGCTGCTCATCCGTGCTCGGATGCATCGTCGTACGCATGACTTCCGCCAAACGACCCAGTGTCTTCAGCGGTGGTAGTTGCCCATTATCCGCTGCAATTCCCGCAGAGAGCGCCAGCGTCATTCGCGCGTTTTCCATGCGCGGTGAATGTGTCCCGCTGGTCAGGATAATGACAGGCGTTTCGTTGCCAGTTACACGATAACCGCGCGCACCACTGCCGCGCGTCAAAACCACCTTCAACCAGTCATCTGCTGGATAACTCGCAACATGTGCGGCAATCGCGGCGGCGATCGGCTGTGCATCGTTCATCGGGAAGGCAAGCGTGTCTATAGATCGCTCGAGTCGTGCAATATGACGATCGAGCAACGGCACCTTGCCCTCATGAATACGCATGGTCTCGAAACAACCGTCACCGTATTGAAGGCCTCTGTCAGCAACGGAAACAGACGATTCGCGATTACCGTCTATGACTTGCATCGTTGATCATCCTTTCGTAACGCGTTGATCAGCCCTTCCGCCTTTGCACGAGTTTCTCTAAGCTCCGCCTCAGGCGAAGAGTCGGCCACAATGCCAGCCCCCGCGCGGAAAGACAGCTCACCACTTTGTAGCGTCATCGTGCGAATGAGTATGTTCATATCCATATCGCCGTCACGACTGAGATAACCGAGTGAGCCCGTATAGGCACCACGTGGCGCGCGTTCAAGTTCCCCAATAATCTGCATACAACGCACTTTCGGACAGCCGGTAATCGTGCCCCCGGGAAATAATGCCTTCAGTACGTCGCCGGGACCTATCTGTTCCTGCAACGTCCCTTTGACGTTCGACACGATATGGTGAACATGAGCAAATGATTCGATCACCATGAACTCATCGACAACGACCGACCCAGCCTCGCAAACACGGCCGAGGTCGTTTCGCTCGAGATCGATCAACATGACGTGCTCCGCCTGCTCTTTTCGACTACCGATAAGCTCGTCAATCAGCGCACTATCAGACGCATCTGTCTTGCCCCGCGGCCGCGTACCCGCAATAGGCCGCGTTGACACTTCACGTCCCTCCACCTTCACCAGTCGCTCAGGTGACGACGACACAATCGTCATATCATCGAATCTTGCGATCGCTGAAAACGGCGCCGGGTTGCTTTTAGTCAATGCCGAGAACAGCAAAGGCGCTGCATCAACGTGCATGGGCGCAGACCATTGCCTCGATAAATTCGCTTGATAAATGTCGCCATCGGCAATGGCCGATTTTGCACTAACCACGGCGTCAATAAATTGCGATGGTGGATCCTCTGTGAGCGTCGCAACACTCGGTAGCTCACCAACATCGGTATGCGGCTGACTCACCGCATTGCATACCGCCGAGCGCAGCTCGGACATGAGCGCATCGGTCTCCGCTACGAAATAACAGGTTGGCGAACCGTCGTGATCATGGCATCGAATAACAGCAGCGGGAATACGGTGTGCGCTGGCCACCCGCTGTTTGTCTGCGCACGAAATCTGCAATGACGGTTCGACGATTGCAGCTGCTTCGTACGACAGATAAAGAAACCAACCGCCAATAAATGGGATTGTCGACGGAGATGGTGTGCTGCGTTCTGATGATGCCCATCTATTCAGGCATTCAAAGAAACTATCCCCGGCGCTTTTTTGAACGACGTCGATCGTCGAGGACAGCATGAAGTCGCCGGTGGCACCCGCGGTCACCTTTAGCTCGCCCTGTGGCAACGCGAAGAGAATGTCAGCACTGGTTGCTGCGTGCTGAGATCCGACACTCGCAAGGTAAAACGGGAATTGTGCTGGTGCAGCGGCATGTAACGACGCCAAGTCCAGCTCGGCGTCTGTGTTCTCAATCAAGACGGCCATCGAAGACTCGTCGGAACCGCCGTCAGATTCTCGTGAACACCAGCGTGCCGTTCGTACCACCGAAACCGAAGGAATTCGATGCGACCGCATCAAGCTTGGCCTCGCGAGCTGACCCGGGCACATAATCCAGGTCGCATTTCGGATCTGGGTTATCCAGGTTAACGGTCGGCGGGATCACTTGATCTCGCAAAGCAAGCACAGAGAAGATACCTTCTACTGCACCCGCCGCGCCAAGCAGATGCCCTGTTGTAGACTTCGTTGCACTGATAGCGATGTCACTCGCGTGCGCGCCAAAGGCACGCTTAATGGCCGTTGTCTCAGCAACGTCACCGGCCAGCGTTGACGTCGCATGCGCATTGAGATACTGCACTTGGTCCGCGTTTAAGCCCGCATCTGCGATCGCATTTGACATGCTCAACGCCGCACCTGCGCCGTTTTCCGGTGGAGAGGTGATGTGAAACGCATCGCCACTCATCCCAAATCCAGCCAGCTCTGCGTAAATCGTCGCGCCGCGTGCTTTCGCATGCTCGTACTCTTCGACCATCATGCAGCCTGCACCATCACCGAGAACAAACCCGTCGCGATCACGATCGAAGGGTCGACTCGCCTTCTCTGGATCGTCGTTTCGGGTCGACAGCGCTCGTGCCGAGCAGAATCCACCGAGACCCATTGGCGTCGTGGCATACTCCGCGCCGCCGGCCAACATGGCGTCGGCGTCGCCGTAAGCAATTAGGCGCGCAGCAAGGCCTAAAGCGTGTGTCGATGTCGTGCAAGCCGTCACGACCGACAAATTGGGGCCCGTCATACCGTGCATGATGCTCATATGCCCGGAGATCATGTTGATAATGCTGCCGGGCACGAAAAACGGCGAAATCTTCCGAGGGTTCTGATCAGCCAAGTACTTTTCGTGGTTCGCCTCGATAGTGCCAATACCACCGATACCGGCGCCCATCATGACGCCGACACGATGTGCATTTGCGTCAGTGATGGTAAGGCCGCTATCCGCGAGCGCCTGATTGGAAGCCGCGATACCGTATTGGATGAACAGGTCGATCTTGCGAGACTCTTTTTTCGGAATCCCATGCGCCTCAGGATCAAATCCGTCGACACAACCACCAAAACGGGTCGTAAATTTACTGACATCAAACGCGTCGATCGCGCGCACGCCAGAACGACCCGCAACGACATTGCCCCAAGCATCATCAATACTGTTTCCGACAGGAGAGATGATCCCAAGGCCGGTCACTACAACACGTCTTTTACTCATAATCGCAACCCAAAAAAGGTCCGGCGCACTAGGCGCCGGATCTGTGTTCTTTCGTCAATGTCAAAGTCGGCATTCCGTTCGAGCGACGATAGCAATGCCTCGCCACGCGACCAGAAGACTACTTTAGCTAGCGCGACGCGCCGTGACGTAATCGATGGCTTGCTGGACCGTCGTAATCTTCTCAGCGTCCTCATCAGGAATTTCGGTTTCGAATTCCTCTTCAAGCGCCATGACCAACTCAACGGTATCCAGAGAATCTGCGCCAAGATCGTCGACGAACGAAGCGCTGTTAGTCACTTCTTCTTCTTTTACGCCAAGCTGTTCAGCAACGATGCTCTTGACCTGATCTTCAATACTGCTCATTTGCGGTTGTTCCTTATCGTGAAGTCCAATGCTCGGACTCGTGTCGATTGACATAAGCCTGATAATTATACAAAAACCGTCGGCAAAATACCCCGGTCTCTGACTCCTGCCCCTGTGGCGCGCGTATTGTAGGGCATACAGCCGCTTTGCGCCAACCGTTAGACAGGCTAACGTAATTTACGGTATGTGGCCCTATTCGCCCACTATTTCAATAGTCAGATGCGAATCGAAGTTCTTTTTTGTTTGGCGTGGATCGCATTACACCATCCACATGCCGCCGTTGACATGTAGCGTCTCGCCCGTGATGTAACGTCCAGCATGACTCGCGAGAAAGACAACACTCGCAGCAATGTCTTCAACGCTGCCTAATTCACCGACGGGTACTTGGCTCAACATCGCCTCACGTTGCTCATCGTTGAGCGCGTCGGTCATGTCCGTCGCGATGAAACCAGGTGCGACGACATTGGCGGTAATCCCTCTGGAGCCGAGTTCCCTCGCAATGGATTTCGTGAACCCGACAATGCCGGCTTTGGCGGCGGCATAGTTCGCTTGTCCCGCGTTGCCCATCGTACCAACGACCGACGATACCGAAATGATACGGCCATGACGCGCTTTCATCATCGCGCGTATACACCCTTTGGTCAGACGAAACACACCACTTAGATTCGTCGAAAGTACGGCATCCCATTCGTCATCTTTCATCCGCATCAGAAGATTATCTCTCGTAATGCCGGCGTTATTGACCAGGACAGTGGGCGCATCGCCTTTTAGATCCGCCAATAAGGTGTTGATCGATTCAGGGTCCGCTACATTCAATACTCTACCCTGCCCATTTTCACCGAGACGCTCGCCGATGGCGGTGGCACCTGCATCGCTCGTCGCCGTCCCTGTAACGCGTGCGCCTGCAGCAATAAATGCGTCTGCAATGGCGCTGCCGATACCACGAGAGGCGCCGGTCACCAGTACATGCTGGTCAGACAACAAATCACTGCTAAATATGCTTGTCATTATTTATTACCCCTTTGAAAAAGATTTCAGCTTCCATCGCTCGCGACAAACTTCTCAAGATCGTCTGGCGTCTCGGTTGCGAACGCTGCCATCTTTCTGTCGATACGCTTTTGCAATCCCGCGAGCACTTTACCAGGCCCGCACTCGACTAAACGCGTCACACCGTGTTTACCGAGTGATCGCATTGATTCCACCCAGCGCACCGGACTGTGAAGCTGACGCACGAGTGCATCACGGATGTCATTCGGTTCGGATTCAACCTTGACATCGACATTGTTGATCACAGGAATCGTCGGTGACTGAATCTCGATTTCCCCCAACAATGCTTGGAGTCGTTCCGCTGCAGGTAGCATCAACGCACAATGGGACGGGACACTCACTGGCAAAGGCAATGCACGACGTGCGCCCGCCTCTTTGCAACGTTCGATAGCGGCGTCCACGCTGACCTTATCGCCAGCGATGACCACTTGACCCGGCGCGTTAAAATTAACGGCAGCAACGACCCCCGCCGACACGTCAGCACAAGCGGCGAGTACAACATCATCGTCCAAACCAAGAATGGCGGCCATTGCACCCTGCCCCTGCGGTACGGCCTCTTGCATAAAGCGGCCCCTCGACTCAACGAGTTTGACAGCGCTCGAGAAGTTCAACGCTTCAGCAGCCACCAGCGCTGAATACTCGCCGAGACTATGCCCAGCCATGACCGACGGTGCCGGCATTTCACGCTGCCGCCAGACGCGGTAGATCGCCGTGCTGGCCGTCAAAAGTGCCGGCTGCGTCACCTCAGTACTAGACAGCCTGCCTTCAGGGTCCTCACTGACGACGGCCCAAAGGTCATAACCCAGCGCCTCTGATGCTTCAGCAAATGTCTCGGTGACGATGGATTCTTGGGCCGCCAGCGCAGAGAGCATGCCCACGGCTTGAGAGCCTTGACCTGGAAAAACCAACGCGATCGTCATTGTTGTGTCCTGTACTTATGTTCAAAGCCGCGCATGGTCGCACATCAGGCCGCTGGGCGTGAAGCTCGGCGACGTAAAAATATGGCCCAACAAAGTCCTATGACCACCCCCGAAAACGCACCGTACAGATGCGCCTCAGTGATGACACGCCCGCCGATCAATGCTTCCGTCGAGGCCGCAGCGCCACGAAGCGACTCACTGCCGAGTTTCAACATCATGCCAATCAGCAACACACAAGACTCAAAGCGCATCGTCGGGAGCGCGCGAATCGCTGAAAATGCCGCAAGACCATGAATCACGCCTGATGCGCCGACGTAGCGCGTTAGCCCGGGATGCAAGACGTAAAGTGCTAGCGACACGGAAACTGCCACCAGAAAAAAAGCGACTAACCACTCAACCGGGGAGACCGCATCACGAAAGATCATCACCAATAGCCCGGCCGCAAGCACATTCATCGCGGTATGCACACCATTCAAATGAACGATATGGCCGGTCAAGATACGCCACCATTGTGCTTGCCCCAACGCCTGACGTTGATACGCCAATGCGTCTGCCACCGAATCGCCCGCGCCCCCCAAAACGACAATCACAATTAACAGCGCACCGACTGGCCAGTACTGACGCCACGTTGGTATCGCTTGCGAATCACTCGAATTCATGTCTGACGCAGGGGCCTTAACTGTTACAATATTCGGATGAACTATTTCATATCCGGCGCCTCAAAACACCCATAACGGTCGGGGCACCCGACATCGGCGCAGACAGACACGGAGCCATCCAGACTATGACTTCACGAATCACACCAATCACGCGGCAGTTGCAGCGCGGTTTTACATTAATCGAGATCATCGTTGTTGTTGTCATCATCGGCATTTTAGCCGGCGTTGTCGGACCGCGATTGTTTAGCAATGTCGATCGAGCGCGGATCACTTCGGCGAAGCAGGACTTGCGCAATCTTGAGACGGCGTTGAAGCTCTACCGACTCGATAACTTTACCTACCCGACGAATGAGCACGGCGGGTTGAAAGCGCTGGTCGAGTGCCCGCCCGACCCAAATCTGACCAACTGCGCCGCCGATGGCTACATGCCTAAGATTCCGCAAGACCCTTGGAACCGTGAGTACCTCTACATCTTCCCTGGTCAACGCGGCGAATTTGATCTGTACACGCTAGGCGCCGATGGTCGTGTTGGTGGTGAGGGTCAAAACGCCGACCTCTACAGCACTGAGTTGTAGGCACAGACACGGTTGAGATACATGCGTGTCGGCCGGTACCGAAGTCTCGAGGCAAAACACCAGCGTGGCATGACGCTGGTGGAATTGATCGTCACGCTCGTCATTATCGGTATCGCCATTGCCTTCGTGTTGCCCCAGGTGTCTTGGATTGACGAAGACACCGAAATCGAAGCACAGGCCAACGCATTGGCGACAGTCATTGAACTCGCAAGAGACGAAGCCGCTTTGCAAGGACGAAACTTCGGTTTGCGGTTCTACCCGACGGGATACGCCATTGTCGAACTTGAGCCAGACACCGGCGCGTGGATCACCATCGAAGATGATGAACTACTGGTGGACGGTGAGTTCGACGAGAAAATTGTACCGCTGCTCGTCATCGAGGAACGCACGATCGAACTTGAGCTGCCGGAATTCGATAGCGATGAAGACGATGAACCGGAAACCGACATCTACGGGCAGCCGATTCCGGTGACCGGTGAGATCCCCCACCTTGTTATTCTGGCTAGCGGCGAAGTCACGCCATTCATGCTCGAACTCGATGAGGTCGGCTCCGACGCGTTCATTCGGGTAAACGGCGACTTTCTTGGCAATTTAGAGTTCACGACCGAGCGCATCCCATGAACGATACTCTGATAGTGCGTCGGCAGTATGGTTTCACGTTAATCGAGGTGATGATCTCCTTGGTCATTGCGAGTCTCGCCCTCGTAGCGCTGACCACTCGCTTGCAACTCGACACCGATACAAGCGTCAAACTCGAAAACAATACGATGGCGATGTTTATTGCGAGCAATACGATCGCGGAGCTACGTATCTCCGGCGCGTTTCCTGACACCGGACGCAGTACGAGCGATCTTGAATTCGCCAGCCGTGAGTGGTTGGTGACAACTACCGTCGAGGAAACTGGCATCGAAGGTCTAAGGCGCGCTGTGGTGACCGTCGCTGATTCAGGCCGCCCGGACGTTAACATTCGCACTGCCGTTGGCTTCCTCAGCCAAGTGCCAGTCCCACAGTCGTCACTCGCCCCGCGGTTCGATGGGCTGCAGACGCCCCAAGGTCAACTCAATTGAACGTTGAGCTCGACAAGCAACAGGGTTTCACTTTGGT
>JBCAZE010000015.1:0-32040 GCA_039700805.1 Pseudomonadota bacterium
CCATGTCTTTTGTATAGAGCAACCGGATATCGTCGTCGCTAGTAGAAATACGTTTGTCTTCTTGTACCAGCTGACCCGCTTCAACCGAGTCGATCACGAGCTTATTCTGAAACGGCTCCGGACAAACTGTCGGGGTGTGTTTACACGCGGCAAGCGCCAGAATGACGCCAAAAACCATCGCTCTCATTGCGTATCTCCTAGTTTCCTCACTAAGGCATTCTGCTATCCAGCATATCTTCTTTGCAAAAATCGTCATTTCGACAATTCCCTTGAAGCGACACATCTGATTGTCATCTGAGACGTGCGTAGAAAACCCCTCATAAAATTCCATACGATTCGAACACAGTTGTAATCGTCTTTGGTTGCGGGGATTTTGATAGTCAGCGCAGGACTTAGCTAGGAACGCTTCTCTAGAGGTTGGTGAAGCGCCTAATCAGAATAATCATAGACTGGGAGATCGCTATGAAAGCTAAGTTTTTGGTATTTGTCACCCTGATGCTCTGCGTTGAAGCGAGTGCATCAGAAACACTGGAAATCGATCACAGCAAGAAATCCGCGTTAACACTCAAAGCTGCGCCTGGTGCATTTGTTGAGTTTAATGTCGTCAACACATGCCCGGTATTTTTCAACTACCAGACAGACGTTATTCGTGATTTGCCGGAGTCGACAGCAGGAGGTGTGAAACTCGCAGCGGCACTTCCCAAGTGCGAGGATGATGCGTTAAAGAAGTTTCTCACGGAAAATCGCTTGTGCGAGATGGGGACAAAGAAGCTCAGCACCGTCCACGGGAAAGACGTCACTGCCTACGAAATAAAAATTTCTCGGAACGACGGATCAACTGATGCTGTAACCGGCTTCTCACCGACTGCATTCGCGAACCTGAAATCATCTTTGAAGAAAGCTTCATGCCCGACAACCCCGGCAGCAATCGCGGCAATCAAAGCGAAAGGCTCATCACTTGAGAACACAACCCGTCTAGTCAGCGTCGAAACCAATCCATGGTCAATCGGCTTATCAGGAGGCTTTACTGCGAGCCGCTTGACGGATCCAGTGTTTGCCGTGGTCCCGAATTCAGAAAGTACGGCAGACCCAGCCGGCACCATCGTTGTCGGCGTACCCGGCGCAGAAGATAGTTTTTCTCCAGCGGCCGTTGGTTTTGTCCACGCCCACAATAGAAACTGGCAGATCGGAGAATCTGGTATTTACATCGCCCCAACGTTTGGCCTAGGTGTCGAAGAATCAGGCGATTTCAATATGTTCGCTGGCATCGCCTTCGACTTTGGAAACCAGTGGTACATCAATTTGGGCGTAAACGGCCGGCAAGTCGACCGGCTACCTTCTGGGCAGAGACTTGGAGAGGCTCCCATTAACGACAACGTGCTTGCAGATCTTCCCACACGATTCGATACCGGTCTGTATGTCGGCTTCTCTTTCGCATTTGCGAGCCCGGGTGAAGACTTCTTCAAAGGTAAGGTCGGTACAGTGAAACCCGACTAGAACTAAATGGTCCGTCGAGGGCCTGAGGCTAGCCCAGGCCCTCGTTATTCGAGTTACCCCAACTCGCTCTCAAGCAAATTCAGTAACCGGCTCCAAGCTCTCTCGGCCTGGGCTTCGTTGTAGACATCGCCGTCAGGTGGGCACCAACCATGCATGGCGCCTTCATACACTTCGATCTCGGCGCTCGCCTCGGACTTAGCAAATGCTTCGCGAAGTCGTGGCTCCTCCATGGGGTTCCGCTCGTGATCGTTCTCGGCAATAGCGACCAGGAAGCCGGCCTTAATTTCTGGTACCAGTAAATGCGGGCTGTCGGGTTTGTCCGTCGCAAGGCCGCCGCCATGAAATGACGCGCCCGCGCCGATGCGATCCGGGATCGCAGCAGCCAGTCGGAACGTGTAAGAGCCCGTCATGCAATAACCGGTCGTACCCATCATCTTCGTGCTATCAACCACATCTTGTGCATCGAGATACTCAACGTAAGCGTTGCCGTCAGTCACGCAAGTTTCCGGGGATAGGCTTCGCGCATGCGGTATCAATAACTCGCGAATCGCTGGATCTCTGAACGAACCCCCGTCCGGCAAAATAGCGCCTTTGTGCGTTCGGTAATACGGGTTCACCACCAACACCGAATAACCAGACTGGGCAAGTCGCTTACCCATGGCCCGGAATGCATTGCGAATACTCTTGATATCTGGCCAAACAATGACGGCCGGATGCTTACCCGACGCAGGGTGCACAAAATACGCATCCGCCATGCCATCTGGCGTTTCGATCATGACGTCTTGCTCGACAACATCCATCGCGTTGGCGATAGGCGGTAGCAACATTGTGGCGGCGACGGCGACACCGCCCGCGTTAAACGCTCGTCTTGAGACCGAACGTTGTCGGAGGAATGTCTCTTCGTCTTGGTTCGTAAAATCGTCGCACATGATATCGCCCGCTCCTTGCCTGTTTTTCACCACTATAACGCAGCAACCAGACGCTTGAGAAACAGCAGTTGCGAGGATGACGAACCGAAACGGACGTTAAGGGCCGTTCTGATGTGGTTCAACGTATCGCGTGTCACCAACGGAAGGCAGGCAAGCTCGGAAAACCGCTACCGCGCTGTCAGCAGGTGCGGTGCCCTTCTTCAGGATGCGTGAATGTATCCGCGTCGTCGTTACCATCTCTTGGCACAAGGCAATTGAAGTCTTTTTCCACGAGAATCTGTGGCGTTACGGTGCTGTCCTTTTCGACCAAAGCGACGCGGTCTGTCGCAGCCCAGGTCTTAAGTAGCTCAGCATTGGCCATGACCGTCAGCCGACCGCTATCGAATCGCGCCTCCACACGGTCGACCTGCCCCTCACATAGCGCAAACTCAAACTGCCCGCCGTCAGAAAAGTGCGTGGTCTCAACAACGCTTTGACCCGCACCGATGCGTGCGACCTCACTGCGCGTCAGACGCAGACGAATTGAATCACCAAGCAGTCGAAGTTTCATGCAGACATTATGCCTGACGACGTGCTTCCAGGGACACCACCTCGCTCGACTGACGATAAGCCACCAATGCACTAACGAGCGGCTTCATGAAATATCGTGATGCCGGCATGACATCTACGGCGATCCCGTTCTCGCGAAGCAAATCGGCAACGACAGGACCAACCGCAGCAACAACGGTACGCGACAACCCAGACGCCAACGCAGCCGCGCGATCTTCGGAGTCAGCGACGGCGATAAGTCGTTTCACCTGCGCCATGCTGGTAAAGACGATCGCATCGATAGCGCCATCAGCGAGTTCATCAATCAAGGTGACAATCGCGGCGTCGGAGACGTCGCGTGCGTAACGGTATGGCGACACCGGCGCGACGATGGCAGCCGAAGTATTCAAGAACCGCATCAGCGGTACATTCGGGTCATCCCCATACAATTGGACAGCGACCGACTGATTCGCCAATGGCAGGCTGCGAAGTGTCTCGATCACCCCGTCTGTTGTCGGCGTCGTTGCATAGTGCGTGGGCTGCAAGTCGAGCTCACGCAACGCACGCGCGGGTTTCGGTCCACGCGAAACGATCTCTGTTCGAGACAACGCATCACGCAGCGTCTCATCGCTGATGCCGGCACTGTGTGCGAAGCCTCGCAAGCGCGTGACACCTTCACCTGTCAGGAAGATGAGGTAAGCGGGGGGCTGATGCACGAGCCACTCCCACCACGCAATGATCGGCGCCTCATCTGGAGCGTCGACAATACCGACCAATGGGCAACGATGAAGCGCCGCGCCGCGGCGAGACAGTAGGCCGGCTAGCACGTCGAGCTGGCGTGACTCTGGCACGGCGACAGTCCATCCCGCGAGTGGCGCGTTCATGCGTTCGCCACATCCGCTGAGTACGTGGGTTGCGCACAATGCCGCGGAAAGACCTCCGCTTCACTATCGATCTGATCCGCGTACCATCCAAGATCTTTGGCCAGATTGACGACACTGCCAATGATCAACAGCATCGGTAGCTCACGATCTGTTGCCGCAACAGCCTCAGGCATACGTCGAAGCGCGACGCGTGTGGTTTGCTGACGCGGCGTCGTTGCCGCTTGCACAATAGCACAGGGTGTCGTGGCCGGAATCCCATGCTGCAGCAATCGTTGCGCGATTTTTTCCGCATTCGGTCGGGCCATGTAAAAGACAAGCGTTTGACCGGGCATCGCCATCGCGCGCCAGTTCAGTTGATCTAACTGTTCGTCTTTCAAGTGGCCGGTCCAATAGCTAACACTTTGCGCATGATCACGATGCGTAAGCGGGATACCCGCGTAGGCTGCTGCGCCGTTAGCCGCAGAAATACCGGGGACCACCTGGAATTCGATGCCGGCTTCGACCAGCGTCTGAATTTCCTCACCGCCGCGTCCAAACGTGAACGGATCGCCGCCTTTCAAACGCGCTACTTTCTTTCCGGCCTTCGCATGCTTCACCAGCAACGCACTGATTGCTTCTTGTGGCAGGGGATGATCACCACGACGCTTGCCCGCGTAGATAGTCTCCGCTTCGCGGCGACACAGATTTAAGACATCCACGGGTACCAGTCGATCGTAAACAACAACGTCTGCACGCTGCAGCAATCGCTGCGCCTTGATGGTAAGAAGCTCACTATCACCAGGACCTGCGCCGATCAGATAAACCGTGCCCGGCGAGTCGCAGGCAGTCTCTTCTTGCGACAGCATTTGATCAAGTGCGACCGCCGCATCTTCTTCGCGGCCAGCGTACATCAAGCTCGGTACCTGACTCTCCATCACATCTTCCCAAAAGCGCCGACGCTCTGAGAATGCTTGCAACCGCTCCGCCACCTTCGCTCGAAATCGGCCGAAGAGGTCACCGAGGCTCGCCAATCGGGTCGGGATCGTTCGCTCAAGCCACGACCGTAGATACCGTGCCAATACCGGCGATCGACCGCCGGAGGAGATCGCGATCACCATCGGCGAGCGATCGACGATCGCTGGCATGATGAAACTGCAAAGCTCCGGCGCATCGACAACATTCACTGGAATGCGACGATCGGCAGCAGCACGCTGCACCGCGGCGTTAACCGCTTCATCATCCGTTGCTGCCACGACCAAATGCGCATGATCAATATCGCCTTCTGAGAACGACTTGGTGATACAGCGGAACCCATGACGCGATGCAGCGGCTTGCATCGCCGGCGAAAACGTCTCGCTAACGATTGTCATGTTCGCACCTGACTTTGCAATGAGCTCGGCTTTACGCGACGCGATGGTGCCACCGCCAACGACAACAGCCTCGCGACCTTGTAGCTTCATGAAGATCGGCAGATATTCCATGCGCCTATCCTTTCTCAATCATGTGTTCGATTTCGGGAATGCAGGAGCCGCAGCGAGTGCCTGCTCGAGTCAAATCGCCAACCGCCTCGGCGTTGATCGCTCGACCACTGGCAACAGCCGCAGCAACACTGTCAACAGATGTGCCGTGACAGGCGCACAGTGTCGGCCCGGGTGCTTCGAACGCTTTCTCGTAGCCTGGAGACCCTCGAAGCAGTGTCGCTTTGGTCTCTGTCGACAGTGTCTGCTCCTCAAACAACGCTGCGTACCAGCCCACTTGCGTGGCAATGGGTCGATCACTGATCAACACCAATGTCTCCAACGCGTCGTTCACAACACTTGCGGCCATGATGGTTCGCCCATCACGCTCTCGGCGAAGATGAATCGCTTGATCGTTCAGTAACGTTGCGAGCAGGCCCTCGCGATCCGACAGTTCGGTAAAGCCCAATAGATCGACAGCGCAGTGGTCGAATCGGGTGCTCGCCCAGAACGCGCAATTCGGCCGCGATACTTCCGTCGTCGCGCGTCGCAACCAAAGGACGTGCATGTGAACATCAAGCGCAGACAAGGCGACAGGCTCTGACTTCAGCTCAGGTTGCTGCGACAACGGATCCGTCGTACCAGAAAACAGTGCATCGATCCGCGCCGCGCTTGCCCATTGATCGGACCAATGCATGGGAACGAACAACCCTCCCGGTTGTACGCTGGTCGAGCAGTGCACCAATAGATCTGCTGTGCCTTCGCGACTGGTCAGTCGCACAATTTCATCAGCTTTCAAGCCATATTGACGCGCATCGAGTGGATGTACCGTGACAGTGGGCCAAGGCCGATGACGGTTTAATTTTGTCGCACGCTCCGTCCGCGTCATCGTATGCCACTGGTCACGCAAACGCCCGGAGGTAAGCAGCAGCGGATAATCAATGCAGACATCTCGGGCCACACCGAAACTTCTGACAGGCACCATACGTGCGCGTCCGGATGGCGTGAAGAATCGATTGTCAGCGAAAATGCCATGCGGCTCCGTTGTGACTGGCCCGTTATCTGGGCATGGCCAATAGGTCGGTGGCAAGGCGTCATAGTCAGCGTTGCTAAGCTCACGCAGCGCACCGATGTCGAAGTCGCGGCCGCCGTCGTTTTCGAATGCCGACAACGCTGCATGTTCTCGGAAAATATCGGCAGCACTTTCGTAGTTGAATTGCGCTTCGAAACCCATGCGCCGTGCGACGTCGCTGATCATTTCCCAATCAGCGCGTGCACCATGACTATCGTTTAAGAACCGGCGCTGGCGGCTAATGCACCGTTCGGAATTTGTCACGGTGCCATCTTTCTCGCCCCATCCTTTCGCGGGCAATAAAACGTTAGCGTGACGCGTCGTATCGGTGGACCGCACACAATCCGAGACCACAACAAATTCACATCCGGCGAGCGCAGCATTCACGCGATCACTTTTCGGCAAACTCACCGCTGGGTTGGTTGCCATGATCCAAATCGCTTTGATGCGACCATCCGCAATCGCATCAAACATATCGACGGCCGCAAGACCTGGTCGATCTGCAATACGCTGAAATCCCCAAAACCGCTGAACGCGGTCGACGTGTTCCGCGCTGAAGTCCATATGTGCCGCAAGTTGATTCGCCAACCCGCCAACTTCACGGCCGCCCATCGCATTCGGTTGACCAGTAATCGAGAACGGGCCTGCACCAGGTTTACCAATCCGACCGGTTGCCAGATGTACATTGATAATGGCACTCGCTTTGTCGGTGCCAACATGAGATTGATTGATGCCTTGTGAAAAGACGGTCACCGTCCGCGGCGACTTCGCGAAGAGTTTGTAGAACCGTACTAACTCGATCGGCGATAGACCACACGCCGCAGCGGTGTCCTCAACCGAACCGCTCGCGCGCGCCGCTAGCAAGCTTTCGGCGTAGCCCTCGATATGCGCATCGATGTAATCGGTGTCCGTCAGATTGTGCTCGTCGAGCCAATGCAACAGTCCATTGAACAAGACACCGTCGGTGCCAGGACGAATCGGTAAGTGCAATTCCGCGCCGGTTGTCGTCGCGGTCTCACGCGGATCAATCACAACAATCACCGGACCACCACCATCGGCCCGCATCGCGCGAATCCGTTGATGCACGACGGGATGACACCAAGCGAGATTGCTACCGACCAGAACCACCAATTCGGCACGCTCGAGATCGGCGTAGCCGCACGGTACGGTATCTGACCCGAACGCACGTTTGTGTGCCGCAACAGCAGAAGCCATGCACAAACGCGAATTAGTATCGATGTTCGCACTGCCAATCGCACCCTTCATCAGCTTATTGGCAACGTAGTAGTCTTCAGTCAGGAGTTGGCCCGACGCATAGATCGCGACACTATCGGGACCATGACGTGCGATGGTCTCTTTGAATGTATGAGCGACATGATCGAGCGCGGTATCCCAGTCAACCCCCTCACCATCGACGAGCGGATCCGTCGGGCGATCGGCCGTATTGAGTGTTTCACCTAGCTGAGTACCTTTCGAGCACAGCCGTCCCTGGTTTGCCGGATGATCTGGATCACCCGCAACGCCGGCAGAATCGGGACCGGGCTCGACAACGACCCCGCAGCCAACCCCACAATAAGCGCAAGTGCTCTTAACGCTCACGAGGGATCAGTCAGGCTCAGCGTCACGGTTCCTGCGTCATCAACAAAGACACCGAATGATGGGACGGACACACTGTCATCCTCGACGCAGACTCCGTCTTGAAGACGAAAGTGTTGTTTGTAGATTGGGGAGGCAACCACCGGTACGCCATCGATGTCTCCAACAATGCCGCGCGACAAGACCGATGCTTGGCTGAAAGGGTCGACATTGCCGATCGCGAACCACTGTTCATCATCGAGTCGAAAGATCGCAATCGCTTGACCCTCAACGAGAGCGGCAACCCCCGTATTCGGTAACACATCGTTTTCGTGACAAACAGCAAGTGTCCGATCGGTGCGCTGCGGCACGCTATTCAATACACGTGTCATCGGCTCACCTGCTCCAAAGGAATCATCACCTCTTCGATGGCATCGTCAGCGGGCCTACGCTGTTCGCGTTCTCTGACAAAGCGCACCGCTGGATCCGGTGTGTCGGTGTTGACGAAACTGCGAAACCGCTTGCGAGTCGTTTCATCGGTCACCGCCTTCGCCCATTCGCACTCGTAGGTATCGACAACATGCTGCATATCGGATTCCAACTGCGCGGCGATATTTAAATGATCGTCGATCACCACTTGCTGCAAATAGTCGAGCCCACCCTCGAGGGATTCGAACCATACCGATGTGCGCTGCAGACGATCCGCTGTTCGCACGTAGAACATCAGTACGCGGTCGATGTAACGCACCAAGGTCTCATCATCGAGTCCCGTCGCAAACAAATCGGCGTGCCGGGGGCGCATACCACCATTGCCGCAGACATACAGATTCCACCCCTCCTCGGTGGCAATCACGCCAATGTCTTTGCTTTGCGCTTCGGCGCATTCCCGCGTGCATCCGGACACCGCAAACTTGAGTTTGTGTGGTGACCGCAGCCCCTTGTAGCGATTCTCTAAACGAATGGCCATGCCGACACTATCGAGGACACCGTAGCGACACCAAGTACTGCCAACACAGCTCTTAACCGTGCGAAGTGACTTGCCATAGGCGTGTCCCGTTTCAAAACCTGCCGCGATTAACGCTTCCCAGATTTTCGGTAACTCGTCGACGGTCGCGCCAAAGAGATCGATCCGCTGCCCACCCGTGATTTTGGCGTAGAGGTCATATTCTTTGGCAACCGTACCAAGCGCGATCAGCTTGTCGGGTGTTATCTCTCCGGCCGCGACCCGCGGCACGATTGAATACGTCCCGTTCTTTTGCATGTTGGCAAGAAAGTAGTCGTTGGTATCTTGCAGCGGCGCCTTGTCTGGGCTTAGGACAAAGTCGTTCCAGCATGAGGCGAAAATCGATGAGGCGGCAGGCTTACAGATATCGCATCCGCGACCCGTGCCATGTTGTTTCAGTAACTCATCGAAGGTCTTGATCTCGCCGACACGGATCAAATGAAAAAGCTCTTGGTGCGTGTACGGAAAATGCGGACAGATACTCTTATCAACCGTGACGCCACGCTGCTCGAGTGCTTCGTTCAAAATGGAAGTGACGAGCTGCGCACAACCGCCACAACCCGTTGAGGCCTTCGTCGCCGTTTTGATATCCCCAAGCGAACAGGCGCCCGCATCGACCGCATTGCAGATATCGCCTTTCGCGATGTTGTAGCACGAGCAAACCTTGGCGCTATCACCCAGCAACGAGGCAGCATCTCCGGCGGAGTCAGGCAGTAACAACTGCTCTGGGCTATCGGGCAACTCGGCATTGCCAAGACTCACCTGCAACAAGTAGTCATAGTTGCTGGTGTCGCCAACCAACACGGCGCCGAGCAGGTGCTGCCGATCTGCGCTGAGGACAACGCGACGGTACACATTGTCGCTTTCGGTCATCGACAGGACTTCTGCCCCCGGCGTGCGGGCGAGAGAGTCACCGATACTCGCAACATCAACACCGAGCAGCTTGAGCTTTGTGCTCATATCAGCGCCGGTAAAGCCGTTAGTCTCACTCGTCAGATGATCAGCCAGGGCAACGGCCATGTCGTAACCTGGCGCCACTAAACCAAACAATTGACCGGAGAAGCTCGCGCACTCGCCTATCGCGTAAACGTTCGGGTCGCTGGTTTGACAATGGGTATCGATGACAAACCCACCCCGCGGTCCACGTTCCAACGCCAGAGAATCCGCAAGCTCGTCGCGAGCACGAATGCCCGCTGAGACCACAATAAGATCTGTTTCAAGGACATCGCCATCGGCGAATTGCATCTTTAGACGATGCGCATCACCAGCAACCACCGCTTGCGTTTGACGGCTGGTGTGGACATTGACGCCCAGCGCCTCGATCTTGCTTTGCAGAACAGCACCGCCAGCCGGGTCCAATTGCACGGCCATCAGTGTTGGCGCGAACTCGACGACATGGGTTTCAAGACCGAGGTTCTTCAGCGCGTTCGCGGCTTCTAGGCCAAGAAGACCTCCGCCGACCACGACGCCACGCGTCGCAGCATTTTCGGCACTCGCAATGATCGCGTCCAAGTCTTCGATCGTACGATAGACGAAACAATGATCGCCGTCTAAGCCGGGAACCGGCGGCACGAACGGATATGAGCCCGTGGCCAGCACGAGATGGTCATACGACATCGTCGTGGCATCAGACAACGTCAGTTCGCGCGAATCACGGTCGACGGCGGTTACCGCGACCCCGAGTCGCAGGGTGAGTCCAGCCTGATCATAGAACGCCGTATCACAAAGACTTAGGGCTTCAACGCTGGTGCCCGCGAAGTATTCGCTCAGACGCACCCGATCATAGGCAGGCCGGCACTCCTCAGCGAGTACGGTCACTGAGAATCGGTTGTCGAGATCTCGTTCCTTGAGCTCCTCAACGAATCGTTGACCGACCATCCCGTTGCCAACGACGACAATATGCTGCGTCATATAGAGTCCCTTTTCCGTCTACCTATCACCGATCAGAACTTCGCCGATAACCACAACCACAAGCGCTCGGTATCGACGGTGGCAAAGCTATCGCTACCAGCCGAGTAGTCCGCGTACTTGAAGCCAAACTTATAGCGATCACCCAACGGGCGTGTGAGCAACAAGTTGATCTCGCTACCGAGATCATCCGCACCTGCCAATGATTCATTGGCCGTGAAATCGTGATAGATCACCGAGTAGCCGAACTTCTGAAATTTGCCCGACACGGCAACGTAGATATCTTCTAAGCCGGCGGCCGGCGTGGCCAGAAACAAGTCCGCCCAACCGTTGAATTTGTGCAACGTCGCAAGCGGGGTTGCAAAGCCGTATTGACCATCATCCGATCCCAGCACTTCGAGACCGAGTTTGATGGTCACGGGCTTCAATGCCAGTGCACCTTCGGCAAGCAAATAATCCGCATCAAAGTCCGCAGCGCCCTGTTCGGCATCCTGGGTTGCGTACTCAAACTTATAGCTGAGCTTGTTTTCACCAATGGGCTGACTGCCGGTGAAACGAACACCCACTGTATCGAGGGAGTTATTCACGGCGCTATCAACTTCCAAAAGATACGCGTAGCCACCGAGTGTGCCGAACGGTGTTTGGTAAGTGATATCAATCAAGTTATCGCTGGAATCGAGATCACCGTCAGTCGCAAAAATGCGATTACGCTTGTACAAGTGGCCCGCTTTGATCTTGAGTTTGTCGATGCCCGTGTACTCAGCGTGCACACCATCGAACGTCTGCCAATCCTGTCGCCACGGCACGGCACCGACAAATCGCTGTGAGTCATACGACACAATTTGACGGCCGACTCGAAGCGAAAAGCCCGTCTCAGCATCGGCATACTGAACGTATGCTTGGTCGAGTTCCGTGGTTTCCGGGTCCGCGATAACCGAGAACTCCCCCGTATTAAATCCGGTGGGTGGCACCGCGTACTCATCGAACCCCAAGAGAATACGTGAGTCCTCAAACTCAACGTGTGCTGAGAACTTGTTCCAGGTACCGGTCTTGTATCCGAAACGCGTCAGTAGCGTCAGCGCTGAACCTTCGTCCAACGGATTATCTTGGTCAACATATTCGTAGCGCGTGTTGAAGTTGAGATACGCGTCGCCGCCTGTAATGGCTTCGGCCAAAGACGCTGACTCGGCGTGGGCGCCTGCACTCAGCACAAGACCCGTGAGGGCAAAGGCGTGGAGGGCATGATGGCGGAATGTGTTGGTTCGCATTGTGCGTGGACTCCTTGGTGTGGTGTTGGTGCTGAGCACCTTTGCACGCGGCTAAGCCGCGCGACTCTTCGCCCGCCCCCCGGGCTTGTTAGAATTTTTGTTGCTATCGAGTGACTCGACTTTGCGTTGCTTGTCGTAGAGGAATCGCAACACCTCGGCGCGACAGCGCGCGTACTCTGGGTCGTCGACCATAGACAAACGGTCTCTTGGGCGCGGCAAATCGACTTCCAAGATTTCCCCTACCGTCGCTTCCGGCCCGTTGGTCATCATGACGATACGGTCGGAAAGCAAGACAGCCTCATCAACATCGTGCGTGACCATGATGACGGTGTTATTCAAACTCGCTTTGATCTCCATCAACGAGTCTTGCAGGTGTGCGCGCGTCAATGCATCAAGCGCTCCAAACGGCTCATCCAGCAGCAAAATATCTGGCTTCATCGACAACGCACGCGCGATGCCAACACGCTGCTTCATGCCGCCCGAAATCTCGTGCGGCCGTTTATCCATCGCATGATCCATGTGCACCAAACGTAAGTTGTGTTCGATCCATTCATGCATCTCCGCTTTCGACATCGTTTTACGGAACAGCTTCTTCACGGCAAGCGCGACATTCCCATAGGCGGTTAGCCACGGCAGCAACGAATGATTCTGAAACACCACCGCGCGGTCCGGCCCCGGTTCGATCACCTGCTTACCCCGCATCACGATGCCACCGCTGGACGTTGGCGTTAGCCCCGCAACAGCATTCAGCACCGTTGATTTACCGCAGCCGGAATGGCCGATAATGGAGATGAACTCTCCCTCATCAATCTTCAGGCGCACGTTCTTGAGTGCGACGAACGGCCCGTTAGGTGTCGGGAACTCAACGTCGATGTGATCGATATCTAGTAGCGTCATGATGGCGTTCCTTTAGCGTGTGGCGCTCGATTTATCCCAAGACAGAAGGCGTTGCAGCGCGAGCATGCCGCGGTCTAACGCAAAGCCGATCAATCCGATGACGATGGCGGCGGCAAGAATACGACTGAGTGATTCGGAACTACCGTTTTGAAACTCGTCCCAAACGAACTTTCCTAGTCCCGGGTTTTGGGCGAGCATCTCAGCGGCGATCAACACCATCCAGGCGATACCAATCGCAAGTCGCATACCGGTGAAGATCATCGGCACAGAAGCGGGCAAGACAATGCGCCAAGTGTGTTGAAGCGCATTCAAGCTCAGCACACGACTCACATTGACAAGATCTTTATCGATGCTGGCGACACCGACAGCGGTGTTAATGACCATGGGCCAAAGGCAACACAACATCACCGTGATCATCGAGTTCAAAAATGACTTGGCGAACATCGGATCTGTCGTGGTGTAGACACCGCTAACCACCATTGTCACGAGGGGCAACCAAGCCAACGGCGAAATCGGCTTTAGCACTTGGATCACCGGATTCATCGCGATACTGAGTGATCGGCTGAGCCCGATCGCTATGCCGAGCGGAATGGCGATGAGCGCAGCAAACACAAACCCCGTGAGCGCGGTATAGACACTGGTCCAGATCTGATCGAGGAATGTCTCTTTGCCGGTGTACGCACGTATCTTTGGCACATAGTCCGGGTCTTTGGCGACACGATCGGCGTTGCGTTTTTCCTGGCGCTCATAGAACGCCTCTGCCTTCGCGCGCTCGGCCTTGTGCTCTTCGTACAGCTTGCCAAACTGCGTGTATACAGCCGATGGTCCCGGAAAATTTCCGAGCGAAGTCGTGATGTTGCTCGCCGCCGAGGACCAGATGACCAGAAACCCGGCGATCCCAATCAATGACAACAACACCGGCAGTGTGCGTGCACGGATCTCGCGTTGTAGTCGACTGGGCGTGCTCATCGGCATCGCGCGCTTAAACAAAGTCGCTGTGTTCATGGCTTATGGTCCTTGGCGGTGACGTCACGGAATAACTCGGCCGGCCTAGAGCACTTGGCCTTGTTTCAAACCGATAGGGAATTGCTCGATGTACTCGTTCGGTTTGGTGCCGTCATAAACGAAGTTATCGATGAAGTGAGTCTGCGGTTTTCTGAATCCCGTCTCAGTATCGAAATTCGGAAAGTCCTCTGCGTTGGCTAGGCCTTCATCGATGAGCGATTGTGCGGCGGTCGCGTAGATATCAGGACGATAGACTTTTTCTGCTGTCGCTTTGTACCAATCGTCACTCTTATCCTCAGAGATCTGACCCCAACGGCGCATCTGAGTGAGGTACCAAATCGCGTCTGAGTAGTAGGGATAGGTCGCGTTGTAACGGAAGAAGACGTTGAAGTCGGGCACTTCCCGCTTGTCCCCTTTTTCGTACTCGAACGTGCCCGTCATGCTGTTGGCGATCACATCATAGTCGGCGCCTACGTAGTTTGACTGAGCGAGGATCTTGACCGCTTCCGGCCGATTCGCGTTGTCATTTTCGTCGAGCCACATCGCCGCACGAATCAGTGCCCGTACGAGACGTACTGTCGTGTTGGGGTACTTCTCAGCGAATTCCTTGGTGATGCCGAAGACTTTTTCTGGATTGTTCTTCCAGATTTCGTAATCGGTGACGACCGGTACACCGATACCTTTAAATACCGCTTGTTGGTTCCACGGCTCGCCAACGCAGTAGCCGTAGATTGTGCCTGCTTCTAGCGTTGCCGGCATTTGCGGGGGCGGTGTGACAGATAGCAACGCATCAGCATCGATTTGGCCCGTGATATCACCACGATGTGGCGCGTAGTAACCGGGGTGAATGCCGCCAGCCGCGAGCCAATAGCGCAACTCGTAGTTGTGCGTTGAGACCGGGAACACCATGCCCATGTTGAACGGCTTACCGTCGGCCCGGTACTCATCGACGACGGGTTTTAGTGCATCGGCTTTGATCGGATGCACAGGCTTTCCATCACCTTGTGTAGGAATGTTCGGCTTCATCGCCTCCCAAATTTCATTGGAGACTGTGATGCCGTTGCCGTTCAAATCCATCGAGAACGGCGTGATGATATGTGCGGAAGTACCGAAACCAATCGTCGCGGCAATGGGCTGGCCGGCCAACATGTGCGCGCCGTCCAAACGGCCATCGATGACGCCATCGAGCAACACTTTCCAGTTCGCTTGGGCTTCGATGGTGACGTAGAGACCTTCGTCTTCGAAGTAGCCCTGCTCGTAAGCAATGGCTATCGGCGCCATATCAGTGAGCTTAATAAAGCCGAAAGTCAGCTCTTCTTTCTCGGGCCAACCAAGCTCTTCAGCTTGCGCGGCGGATACCAACAGAAAAGAGAAAACGGACAGACAGGCAAGCAAGTGCTTGCGAATGCGGGGGGAAACAAACATCTGACACCTCAATCAACGGATAAACAAAATGATGCGTGTGAACACGCGCCAGGCCGTCTTCGGACGAACCGGTTTGCTACGTTGCAGAAGGAGGCGCCATTGACTCCCGATAACTAGAGAGCAACATGCATGCCAGGTTTCATCTTTTCGAAATACAGCAAGTGTTTTCGGACAGTTAGGACCAAAACGCGCGACGCCGTGTCAGCTGCAGGGAGGATAGCTTTGCACCATTTATAAGCACGTCGACCTGTAGACGCACTAGACACGTGCATTAAGTGGCGGTGTTTCTCATGAAACCACGCGAGCCAAGATCGATGTCATCGGGATGCGTTTCTGGATGATCTGGGTGGATGCTATCGGGGGGACAGGAGACGCCAGCGAGTGCTGCCGCTTCGCGGAAGACATCTTGCCGGAAGACGCGGCGGGCGATCTTATCCACATCGATGTTCTCGGGAAGCTGTTGCCAACGCATCATCTGGTCTAGCAGCCAAGTCGCTTGTGATGGCCATGGCAAGTTCGCGCTGTACCGATTAAAGATATGGAACTCTGGAACGGTTCGGACCGTGCGATGCGCCACATCACAGATGCGCCCCGCAAGCGAATGTTGAATCACGGAGGTCGGCACATCGAGATATCTCGCATCGCTCAGCAGTAATGAGACTTCTTCACGATGTCCCGACGCATCACAGCAAGCACCTGCTTCAAGCAACGCATGGATGAGCCGTGTATATATATCTCGGTTTGCTTCGAGCCAAGGTGTCCTCACTGCCAGTACCTTCTCTGGCGCGTTGTGCCAAATGTCAAAACCGGTGAGGATGATCTGACCTGCAAACTCACTGACCGCATGATGATTCCAAGGCTCACCAACGCAACAGCCGTCGATCAGCCCACTCTGCAGCGCCTCAACCATTCGAGGCGGTGGGATCACAACAAAACGAATATCGTTGTCGGTGTCGATACCGGAGGCAGCCATCCAATATCGCAACAGATAGTAGTGGGTGGAGGTCGGGAAAACACTGGCGAAACACAGCGGTTGTTTCTTCAATGATTTGCGCAGCTCGACGACGGCTTTCAACGCACGACCGGGCCCGTAAATAGCGTCGTCATGAAGTAAGCCGGTGCGTTCCATATCACTGTATAACTGGCTCGAAACTGTGATGGCGTTGCCATTCAAGCTCAAAACCATGCCCGCGGTAAGGTCCATCGGTGTGTAGCTCGCACCGGCTGCCAGCGCGAGCGGCATTGAGGCCAACATTTGCGCGACATCAACGCGTTCGGTTTGCAGTTTGTCCCGCACACTGGCCCAAGACTGTTCCTGTATCAGTTGAACGTCGAGATCATGCGCCGCGAAGAAGCCTTTTTCTTTCGCAACAATCAATGGCGCGGCATCGGTTAAGGGAACGTAGGCGATCTTAAGTTCGGTCACTTTTCTTTCCCCATTTGTCCGAGCGCTTTCAGCATCGCAGAGACATTGCGCGCCGCGTCGGCGAGTGAGAGACGTTGGTTCATAGCAAGTCGCTGGAGTGTTTTGTGCGCTTCGTCTTCATCGATGCCGTGGTGACGCATCAAGAGCGATTTCGCACGGTCGATCTCTTTTCGATTGGCCAGTTCGGTTTCGGCCTTCTGTAGCTGTGCGCTCATCCGGTTGAATTGATGAAAACGAGCGCTGGCGATATCAAGAATGGACTTGAGATCCCGAGCGCTGAGTTCTTCGGTGACATACGCACTGACACCCGCATCGACAGCGCGTTGGATCGATTCTGAGTCTTTCGTGCCGTCGAACATAACGATCGGGCAAGGTCGAGCCCGCATCACGAACCGAAGGTCTTCGATCGTATCGCGATCCGGAGATTGCATATCCGCGAGGATAATATCCGGTGCAAGCATATCGATGCGCTGCAGAATATCGCCAGAAGACCGGAGTGTTGCCACGACTTCATAGCCGTGACGCTCCAACGCATCTCGCAACATATCTGCACGACTTTCGATATGGTCGACCAAGGCGACCCGGGCCACAGGCACGATCAGCACTCCAGTAAAACGGCAAATGCCATCGATACCGGAGCAAGAAATGTGCCAGTGAGATACTGTGACGTCGAAAGCGTCACAGCTTACGGTTTAGTCGCGCTGCTTGCGTTCCTCAGCTTCGACCACGTTGTTGATCTTCCATTGCTGAGCCACGCCGAGCACGGTGTTGGTGAACCAGTACAAGACCAAACCAGCTGGGAAGAAAGCAAAGAACACAGTAAAGATGACCGGCAGCACTCGCATGACTTTCGCTTGCACCGGATCCGCGGGAGCCGGATTCAACCGTTGTTGCATCAGCATCGCCGCACCCATCAGGATCGGTAAGACGAACAGCGGATCGCGTACAGACAAATCCTGAATCCAAAGCATGAAGGGTGCTTGTCGCATCTCCACAGATTCGAGAAGCACCCAATAGAACGCGAGAAAGAACGGCATCTGGATCAAAATCGGCAAACAGCCGGCCGCTGGATTGACCTTCTCTCGTTTGTACAGCTCCATCATGGCTTGCGAGAGTTTCTGTCGGTCATCCGCATAACGTTCTTGGATCGCTTTCAAACGCGGCTGCAGCTTTCGCATCTTCGCGATCGATCGACCACTCTTCTCTGTCAATTTGTAGAACACAAGCTTGATCAGGAAAGTGACGATGATGATCGCCCAACCCCAGTTGCCGACAAAACCATAGACAGCAGAGAGCAGCCAAAACAGCGGGTCGGCGAGCAGTGTCAGCATGCCGTAATCAACCGTCAGTGGCAGACGCGGTGAAATCGCTTCCAATTGTTCCTGGAGCTTCGGTCCGGTAAACAGTGTCACGGGTATCGTTGCTGTGCTGTTCGCAGCGACACTGATAGCCGGAGACACCGTACCGACCACAAATCGTTCACCGCTGCGTGCGGCGTCGATGCGGACGGGCGTATCAGCCGGTGGAATGATCGCCGATAAAAAATGATGCTCAATCGCAGCGACCCAGCCATTTTGAACATCGTTCAACCGAACGGGTTCGCCACCGAGGTCTTCCGGCGAGTGCTTTTCATACTTTTCGCCGTCGAAAACAACGGGCCCTTTGAACGAGTACGACTCGACATTGAACATCGAGCGGTCCGGCGCTTCCGCAGCATGGACGATCCGCGCGTACGGTCGGGCGGTCCACGCAGTATCCGTAGCGTTCGTCACATCGAAATTGACATCGATGCGATAGGCACCGCGCTTAAAAACGAAGCGCTTCTCGACACTGACGCCTGCGTCATTGGTCCAGGTCAGTGGCACCACCAACGTGTCGGCGCCGTCGGCTAAGGTGTAGCTGGATGCTTCACTCTGCCAAGTTGCAAGATGATTTGGATCGGACTCATTGTTGCCACTGGTGAGGCCGGTTCGATAGACACCATATCGATCGCCGGCGTCATTGAGCAGTGTGACCTTTTGATCAGGCAAATCTTTGCTGACCGGATATCTCGGCAACGAAGCGCTGACAATGTCTCCACCGGCTAAGTTGATCTTGAGATGCAAGACATCGGTTTTGACAGCGACGTAGGTTGCACTGCTAGCCACGGCGGCGGGGGCGGTTGGCAGCACATTCTCGCCCGTGGTGGGGACAGCGTCCGATGCAGCGGCTGGCGTTGCTGGCACTTCGGGCAGAACATCGTCTACCGGCACCAGTTCGGGTTGTGCTGCTTCTGTTATGGCGGCCGCGGCAGGTGGTGTCGCGTAGTCTTGCTGCCACGCTTGCCAGGTCATCATCAAAAGAAGACCAAACAGAGCCCAAGCGAACAAGCGTTGATTATCCATCGTGACTGACTACTTTTTGTTATTCCGCATTTGAGGCCGTTGCCGGATCGACAGCTTGTCGAAATGGGCGGCCAGACTCTGAGCTAGCATCGGGTTGGTCGCGCTGGCTGCAGCGGCGTGATTCACAATCACGTAGTCGGCGACGGCCAGGTGGTGTCTCTTCAGTCGAAATTGCTCTCGCGCTTGTCGCTTCAACCGGTTTCTTGTCACAGCATGTCGGGCGTGCTTCTTGCTAATTGCAAGCCCTAGACGCGACGTGCCTCGATTGGTGTAGTGCGCGCGGACAGTGAAAAACGCGTCCGTGCTGCGTCTGCTGTTTCTGAAAACTTCCGTAAATTGCCTGGGCTTCAGGAGCCTCTGTTCGCGACCAAAGTCAAAATTGAGGTGCGACATCTTACGGTCATAGAGTCAGCGACGCTGTCTGCGACGTTGAATCGATGCAATTAAGCCGAGAGGCGGTGACGACCCTTAGCGCGACGGCGCTTCAAAACCAGGCGGCCGCCTTTGGTCGCCATGCGTGCACGGAAACCGTGGGTGCGCTTGCGCTTGATATTGCTGGGTTGAAATGTGCGTTTCATGACTGTGTCCTATCCGGCGTCGATTCCTAAATAACGATCGCAGCGCCAGTACTCATTAAATAATGTGTCTTAAATCACCCGCGCGAGCCTTGGCCTCGCGAGCGCGAAAAGGCCGGAGAAGATACGCCGTATCGCCCGTTGTGTCAATCACTTGGGCGATTTCATGGGGGTGTGGATAACTTTTCCAGAGCGGTATAAGCTTGCCTGCCTTGTGAGGCGACGCACCCTGCGCGCCGGGGTGGTCTTTGAGTGGTAAAAGCGTGACGGGAGAAGAATTCTGGAATCGGTGTCTGAAGCGCATTCGCGCTGAAGTATCCGAGCAGCAATTCAACACCTGGCTTCGACCATTACAACCCCAGTTGGACGATGGCGAACTGAAACTGTTTGCACCGAACCGATTCGTTGTTGACCGCCTGAACCAAGAATTTATCGACCGGTTGCGCGCAATCGCGGCCGATGTGAACGGCGCTCCGATGCGTGTGATCGGTGTTGTTGGTTCGGTTTACCGTGAATCGCCCTCGGTGAGCAGTATTGCGCCCAACCAACCCGAGCGGCGAGCAACAAACGCTCGCGAGCGAGTGCCGATGCCAGAAAGCCGGCTGATGCCGGGTTTCACCTTTGAGAATTTCGTTGAGGGCAAGAGCAATCAACTCGCTCGTGCCGCGGCGACCCAGGTCGCAGCGAATTTGGGCCAGGCGTATAACCCACTGTTTTTATATGGTGGTGTGGGACTAGGCAAAACGCATTTGATGCATGCTGTTGGCAATTACGTACTGGAACAACAGCCCGATGCACGGGTGTGTTACGTGCACTCGGAGCGGTTTGTTGGCGATATGGTGCGAGGGCTTCAGCACAACACAATCAACGAATTCAAACGGGCATATCGATCCTTGGACGTATTGTTGATCGACGATATCCAGTTCTTCGCAGGCAAGGATCGATCCCAAGAGGAGTTTTTCCACACGTTTAACACGTTGTTGGAAGGTCAACGCCAAATTATTCTGACGTGCGATAAGTATCCGAAGGAAGTCGAGGGGCTCGAAGAACGATTGAAAAGTCGGATGGGCTGGGGCTTGACCGTAGCGGTGGAGCCGCCAGAGCTTGAGACGTCCGTTGCGATCTTGATTAAGAAAGCACAAAACGAAGGGGTTCAATTGCCGAACGAGGTCGCGTTTTTCATCGCACAACGGATTCGTTCCAATGTTCGAGAATTGGAAGGTGCTTTACGACGGGTCATTGCAACAGCCAGCTTTACCGGCAGAGACATTACTATCGAATCCTGTAAAGAAGCGCTTCGGGATTTATTGGCGTTGCGCGACAAGCGCATTAGCATCGAAAATATTCAGAAGACTGTTGCGGAGTACTTTAAAATCCGCATGAGCGAACTGCTGTCCAAACGACGCAGTCGTTCGATTGCTCGACCGAGGCAAATCGCGATGAGCCTTTCAAAGGAATTGACGCGCCACTCTCTGCCAGAGATCGGAGAAGCTTTCGGTGGCCGTGATCACACGACGGTATTGCATGCCTGTCGGAAGGTGAAGGAGCTGCAAGAGTCGGACAGCCAAGTGGATGAAGATTATAAGAACCTGTTGAGAACCCTGACGGGATGATGTGATGAACCTGTGGATAAAATTGTTGGATAAAGTTATCCACAGTTTTGACACAAACAGATCAGCGTTTTCAGACAGTTTGGAACAGTAGTTTTTTGACGATAAGTCAATGTTTAGTATTGGGTTTTTCCTGTTACACACAGAAATAGGCGAGCCTAATAACAACAATAATAGATAAATAAATATATTTTAATTAATAGGTAGCACCATGAAGTTGTCCGCCAGTCGACAGACCCTATTGAACACGCTCCAAGCCGTCATCGGGGTTGTGGAACGAAGACAGACGATGCCAATTTTGGCGAACGTTTTACTCAGTGCGAAAGATTCTCGACTGTCAATCACAGCGACTGACATTGAAGTTGAGTTGGCGTCCCATGTTGACGTGGATGTTGACATGGCTGGTGAAGTGACGGTGCCGGGTCGAAAGCTCTTCGATATTTGCAAAGCCCTACCGGATAGCGCCGACATTAACTTGAAGCTCGAGGGAGAGCGGTTGTTGGTTTCCAGTGGCCGAAGCAAGTTCCGGTTAGCAACTTTGCCCGCCGCTGAGTTTCCGGTTCTCGACGACATTGAAGCGAGCAAAGCGTTCACATTGCCATCAGCGGTAGTACAGCGCCTGTTAAACAAAACGTATTTCGCGATGGCGCAGCAAGACGTTCGGTACTATCTCAACGGTATGTTGTTGGAAACCGAGGGCGACGTTATCCGCGCTGTGGCGACCGACGGCCACCGTCTAGCGTTGTGCGAGGGCAATGTCGACGCAGGAGACTTACCGTCTCAACAAGTGATTGTGCCGAGAAAAGGGGTGCTCGAACTTCAGCGATTACTCGGTGAAGACGGGGAAATGACGCTCGAGTTCGGTAAAAATCACATTCGTGTTCAAGCGGGCAGCATTCGGTTCACATCGAAGCTCATTGACGGTCGGTTCCCTGATTACCAACGGGTGATTCCGCAAGACACGCAAAACCATCTAGTAGCAGATCGCAACGATATGCGCTCTGCGTTACAACGCGCTGCGATTCTTTCGAATGAAAAATACCGCGGTATCCGGCTAGAGATCCGTGACAGCGGTGCCAAGATCATGGCGCATAACCCAGAACAGGAAGACGCCGAAGAGCAAGTTGAAGTGGACTACAGTGGTGACGATATCGAAATCGGCTTCAACGTTAACTATCTGCTCGACGCGATCGGTGCCATTGACGACGAAGCTGTCCGCCTCAGTTTGAATGATGCAAATAGTAGTTGCGTGATCAGTATTCCTGATATCGACGCCAGCGATGCTCGCTACGTCGTGATGCCGATGCGTTTGTAATGACGCTCAATCGCCTGGCGATCACAGATTTCAGGTGTATTGAAAATGCTGCTCTAGACTGCAACGGCAGCAATATCCTTATCGCCGGCCCAAACGGGGCCGGCAAGACCTCTTGCTTGGAAGCGATCTACTTTCTGATACGCGGTCGCTCTTTTCGCCAACCGAGAGCCGCCCGCCTAATACGACACGAGCGCTCTGTATTCCGACTTGTCGGCAAGCTGAACGACACTGATGCCGTTCATAATGTCGGTATTGAAGGTGGGCGAGGTGGTGCGAGAATTCGGCACAACGGCGCGGACGCCAAGAATCTCGCTGAAATCAACCAGAGATTTGTGGTTGAGGTTGTGGAACCTGAAATTCATTGCTTGATCGCGGAAGGGCCCGAAGGGCGTCGGCGCTATCTCGATTACGGCGTGTTCCACGTGGAACCAGGTTATCTCAGCGCGTGGCGCCGCTATCGACAGATTCTTAAACAGCGAAATGCGGCACTAAAGACAGGCCAATCGTTGGATCCTTGGGATCAGGCGCTCATTGATGCGGCCGGATTGGTGGATAGTTACAGGCATGGCTATGTGTGTTTACTGAAAGACCCCATCAACGAAACCTGCGCTGCACTCGGTTTTTCTGGGATTCAGCTGGAATATAAGGCGGGATGGGACAAGGATCTAAGTATGGCGGAGGCATTGGAAGCCTCGCGTGAACGGGACCGGGTCATTGGCACAACGCATGTCGGACCACATCGAGCGGATCTAAAAATACGATGGAATGGTCGGTTAGCACGTGAACAAGTCTCTCGAGGACAGCAGAAACTGTTGGCGACCAGTCTCGTTTTGGCTCAGACAAAGCACTTAGCTGAGCTCAATGATGGTAGGGCGCTATTGTTATTGGACGATCCGGCGGCGGAATTGGACGCCAATTCGCTGGCGCGTGTGCTTGATGTGGTCTCGACGATCCCAGCACAAAGGATCGTTACCGCCATTGATGCATCAAGCATTCCTTTGGATGATAGTTTCCGTGTGTTTCACGTGGAACAAGGCAGTGTCACCGCGATTTGAGTTCCGCTAAGCTGCGGGGATGAAACAGGCTTGGTCTATCGGTATCAACTTAACGGCATTGCTCGCCACGCTAATGGCAATGGGCATCGTACTGGCTATGTGGTCCGTGGGTTATACACCGAGGTGGCCAGAACAGAACGGGACCTACAGGGGATCTTTCCCCGTAGCCCCCAGCGTTGATAACAACCCTTGGCCAAATCCAGTAATACTGCGGGAGAGAAGACCGTCGAAACAATTCGCTTTCCGAGATATCGCAGCGGATGGCGATCTTCGTTTAGTCATTGCCCCTTCGTTTGGCGATGCGGTGAGCATCACGGTTGAGAACCGGCCCAATGGTTTGTGGGTAACTACGAAGGAATTTAGCTCAGAGTCCGGGGATCCGCCGGTAAAGCGGCAGTTCCGGCGTCGAATCTCTAGTACCGACTATGATGAACTGGTGCGCAAAATTTACGCCTTGGGCATCTATGATCAACGTCACCCAGAGTTTGGGCTGGGTAACGATGGGATAGGCGTGGTCTTTATGACGATCGTCGATGGTCGTTATTACTGGTCAGCAGGGAAGTTGAGTGGTCAACAATACAGCGCGCTGGTCCGTTTGTTTCGCTCTGTCTGTGGCGTATCTTGCAATGATCCAACCCTAGGTGCGATAAGCGCCATACACAAGCGCTAGGAACTACGGTCACCGAGATCTTATGTTCCACGTGGAACACCGCTAAGTGTGCGTAAACAGCCTGGTTTCACAGGCCCATTGATGTGTCCGTTTGAGGTATAATGCGCTGTCCATTTCAGGGTGTTTGTATGTCTGACGATCAACAATACGATTCCAGTAATATCAAGGTATTAAAAGGCCTTGAGGCGGTTCGAAAAAGACCTGGTATGTACATCGGCGATACCGATGACGGTACCGGTCTACACCATATGGTGTTTGAGGTTGTCGACAACTCGATTGACGAAGCGCTAGCAGGTCACTGTTCGACTATCACCGTCACTATTCATGACGATAATTCTGTGAGTGTGTCGGATGACGGGCGCGGGATCCCTGTCGATATTCACCCGGAAGAAAAACGCTCAGCGGCGGAAGTCATCATGACTGTATTGCATGCCGGCGGTAAGTTTGACGACAACTCATATAAAGTCTCTGGCGGCTTGCATGGTGTCGGTGTTTCTGTGGTTAACGCGCTGTCCGATACATTGCTTCTGCAGGTTTGGCGCGATGGAGAACAGCATCGCCAGGAATATCACCTAGGTGAACCAAAGGCGCCATTGGCTGCCGTGAAACCGACAGACAAGACGGGTACGACAATTCGTTTCTGGCCAAGTCCGGAGATCTTCTCTAACGTTGAGTTTCAGTACGACATTCTGTCGAAGCGGCTGCGAGAGCTGTCATTTCTTAATTCCGGTGTTCATATTGAGTTGGTTGATGAGCGCACGGAGCAGCGAGACATCTTCAGCTATGAGGGCGGGATCAAAGCGTTTGTAGAACACCTCAATCGCAATAAGACGCCGATCCATGGCGGTGTGTTCTATTTTGAAACAGAGCGTGATGATGTGGTCGTCGAGGCGGCCATTCAGTGGAATGATGGTTATCAAGAAAACATGTTCTGCTATACCAACAACATTCCCCAGCGCGACGGTGGCACTCACATGGCGGGTTTTCGTTCCGCACTCACCCGTACGCTGAATAACTACATCGATAAAGAGGTCAACACCAAGAAAGAGAAGGCCAACCCGACCGGCGATGATGCTCGCGAGGGAATGACAGCGGTTTTGAGTGTCAAAGTGCCGGACCCCAAGTTTTCTTCGCAAACGAAAGACAAGCTGGTCTCGTCTGAGGTGAAGGGCATTGTTGAATCCGCGATGGCGCCGGCCCTTGAGTCCTTTCTTCTTGAAGACCCCACTGCCGCGAAATCGATTGTTGCGAAGATCATCGATGCCGCACGGGCTAGAGAAGCAGCACGTAAAGCGCGAGAAATGACGCGACGCAAAGGCGCGCTCGATATTGCTGGTTTACCTGGCAAGTTGGCCGATTGCCAAGAGAAAGATCCAGCGCTTTCCGAGCTGTTCCTGGTGGAAGGCGACTCTGCGGGTGGTTCTGCGAAGCAGGGACGTGACCGACGGACACAAGCGATCCTTCCATTGAAAGGAAAAATCCTTAATGTGGAAAAAGCTCGCTTCGATAAGATGCTTTCCTCAGCAGAAGTGGGAACATTGATCACAGCGCTGGGCTGTGGCATCGGCCGAGACGACTTCGATATCAGCAAATTACGCTATCATCGCATCATTATCATGACTGATGCTGATGTCGATGGATCCCACATTCGCACCCTTTTACTGACCTTTTTCTACCGGCAAATGCCAGAATTAGTCGAAAAAGGGTATGTTTATATCGCTCAACCCCCACTTTATAAGGTAAAGCGTGGTAAACAAGAAATTTATGTTAAAGATGATCAAGAACTGAATGATTATCTTCTCACCAGTGCGTTAGATGGGGCAAAGCTCTATTCCACGGAAGGCGCACCAGCGATCGCACCGGAAGCATTGGAGAGTCTGGCCAAGCAGTTCATGGTCGTTGAGTCCGATATCGGCCGCCTGACGCAACGGTACGATGAGGCCGTGCTACGCACGCTCGCGAGCTTGCCTGGATTAACCGAAGACGATATCGCCGATTCATCGCGATTCGATTCATGGATCACCGCGTTCGATTCGGCATTGCCGAAGCTCGATCCGAATGTGCGCCAGATCGATGGCAGCGCAGCGAACTACACGGTTACCAAAACCGACAGTGTGGATGAAGACGGTGACGCCCGTTGGAGTCTTAAGATTACAAAAACCCGCCACGGCGTCAGCTATGAACAACGCATGCCGCAGGAGTTTTTCGGACGCGCGGACTACAAACGGATGACCAAGCTACGCGATGCTTTGAACGGACTGCTCGACGCGTCGGCAACCATCGAGCGTGGTGAGAAGGCGAAACCAATCACCGCATTCAGCGAAGCCATCGAGTGGTTATTGTCCGAAGCACGACGTGGTCAGACCATTCAGCGTTACAAAGGTCTCGGCGAGATGAACCCCGAACAACTTTGGGATACGACCGTCAACCCAGAAACGCGACGCCTCATGCAAGTGAAGATCGAAGATGCGATGCGCGCGGATGAGATCTTTACAACATTGATGGGCGATCAGGTCGAGCCTAGACGTGAGTTCATCGAAGAGAATGCCCTCGCTGTCGCCAACCTCGATATCTAATCGATACCTTGCCCGACGCAGCGAACGCCTGTGCTGCCCCGATGAACGGTAATCACTTGCCAGACGTCCTACACCTCATTTACCCCATGTTTGTCGTTTCCCATGGTCGCCGTCCTCGAACGCTGCATGCGTTATCAACGTGTGAGTCGTAGTCGATGGGTGAATTCGCCGCGGCCATACTCCTAGTTGTCGTCGCCCTTGTCGGTTTCTTTTTGTTCGCTGTGCTGCCAGTCAAGGTTGCTGGGCAGCTCCTGGGCGCCAAGCGCAAAGGCATGTTACCTGCGTCCATCGCCGTGTTGTTATCGCTGCCACTCGCCTACCTTGCTTCCGACGTCTTGGGTCTCGGCGTGTCGGGGGTCTACTTGGTCTATGCCGCGACGATCTATTTCACGATGCGACCAAGCGTTCTCGGTGCGCTTCTCATACCGCTTTTGTCGACGATCATTTTGTTTGCCGTACTATGGTTAGCCGGGCATTTCGGCCTCATCGATTTCAACGCCGATATCAGCTTTGTCTGAGTGCTTGTCGTGAGCATTCGACACGCGTGTCTTAAGTGTCTCCGCAGCGCGGTGCCACCAACATCGGCTCAAGCGTGTGCGGCAACCGGTTGGTTATCCATTGCGACAATTTCCTGCTCGACCCATTTTTGGATCTTTGCATTCAATTCCCGTAGGTCTTGATCACCAACAAAAATCGGTTTGCCAATGACGAACGTTACTGTCCCAGGGTGCTTGATGATGCCGCGCCGCGGCCAGTACTTACCCGCGTTGTGTGCCACAGGAATGATGGCCCGCCCCGTCGCTTGCGCTAGCGCTGCGCCACTCATCCCATAACGCCGCGTCTCTCCATGTCGCATCCGCGTCCCTTCCGGGAAGATCATCACGTTGATGCCGTCATCCAACAACGCGGTGCCTTGCTCAATAATTTGGCTGACCGCACTGCGACCGCCTTTTCTATTGATTGCGATCGGCCGAAGCAGTCGCAGTGCCCAACCGAATATCGGTATCCATTGAAGCTCACGTTTCAGCACCCACGCTTGCTCTGTGAAGATGGCTATCTCGGCCAGCGTCTCGTAGGCCGAAGAGTGCTTGAGCAGAAAAATCGCCGCTTCATCCGGCAGATTGTCCATGCCTTTTACTTCATACCGAATCCCACAGAAAAAATTCGCCGACCACATGATCATCTTCGCCCACGAATGCGCCACAGCAAATCGTCGACGATACGGAAGCCAGAACATCAGCATAATCGTGATGGCATAGAACACGACACTGAAGAACATCCAGAATGTGAATACCAGCGAGCCCAACCATTGCTTGATTAGCGCCATTAGTGCGCCTCCAGAATATGGTCGGCCGCTGCAGCAAGATCGTCGAATACCTGAACTTCGTTCCACCATTGTGGCCGATCGTCGGCGATCTTGCGCAAAGTCTTCTCACCTTTCCCCGTCTTGACCAATATAAGGCGACAACCAACCGCTTGGCCCGCCTCAAGATCGCGCAGAGAATCGCCAACCATCCATGCGTCCGTTAGCGTTTGACCGGTGACCTCAGCAATGTGTGTCAGCATGCCCGGACGTGGTTTTCGAAAAGGGTCATTCTTGCCAGGCAAAGCTGGGCTGAAAGCCACAACCGATATCTTGCCGCCGGCGTCCGACACCAAGCGATGCATCTTGTCATGCATACGCTTGAGTGCCCGCCGGTCGAACAACTTTCGTCCCAATCCCGACTGGTTGGTCGCGACCGTCACCGTTTTTCCGGCGTTGGACAGACGAGCGATCGCGTCGATGCTGCCATCGATCGGAATCCACTCTCGGGCGCCCTTGACGAAGGCATCGCTGTCGCGATTGATCACGCCATCGCGATCGAGGATGACTAATGGACCGTCGCCGCGCATCAGTTCCCGGGCTGCTGAATTTCCGAAATGTCAGCAATCTGCAAAAACAAGCCGCGCACCTCGGACAGCAACGCGAGCCTGTTTCGTCTCAAGTCAGCATCTTCCGCCATGACCATCACATGCTCGAAAAACTGGCTGACCGGCGCTTCCAACTCACACAATGCACTCAAAGCCTCGACGTACCGACGTTCTTCCACCATGGGCTCGATGCCTGCCGCCAGTGTTTCCCAACTGGACGCCAACGCGCGTTCTTCGGGGTCCGTCAACGCTGAGACGTCCAAGGTACCACCCGCATCAACGCCGGCGCTCTTCAAGATATTGGCGATGCGTTTATTGATGGCCGCCAAAGTCTCGGCTGCCGGATTGCCCACAAAATCGGCCACCGCATGGATTCGTTGATCAAAGTCCGGCAATGAACGCGGTGCACGCGCCAACACCGCCTCGAATACGTCGGGTCTTCCGTTGGTGACGCTGGACTGATAATAACCACGCAATCGATCCGCGATGAAATCGTATATGTCATCGGCGAGCTCTGGGTGCTCCGCTAAATCAACAGGCTGAAGCTCGACGGCGTTTTGGATCAACTGCACAAGGTCTGCGTCCAACTTAGATTCGATCAAGATGCGTCCAAGCCCCAAAGCGCTTCGGCGCAAACCGAATGGGTCACGATTGCCGCTTGGCCGTTTACCGATTGCAAAGATGCCAGCGATCGTATCGAGACGATCGGCGACGGCAATGATCTGGCCAACGACCGACGCCGGAATGGCATCGCCAGCGAACCGTGGCAAATATTGCTCGGCGATCGCGGACACCACGTTGTCGGCCTCGCCATCAAGGCGCGCATAATAGCTGCCCATGATTCCTTGTAGATCCGGAAACTCACCAACCATGTCCGTTAGCAAATCAGCACGCATCAGCGTGGCTGTCCGTATAACGGCATCCGATGCGTCCGGGCTTACCTCGGCGGCTATTTGGCCCGCCAACTTTCCGACCCGCGTCGTCTTATCCGACACAGAACCCAGTGCGCTTTGATACACGATACTTTCGAGACGACTCGCGCGCTCTTCGAGCGTCTGTTTCTGATCGTTGTTCCAGAAAAACGCCGCGTCACTTAATCGTGGTGCCACCACGCGTTCGTTCCCTCGTCGTACCTCATCGGGTGCCGCACTCTCGATATTCGAGATCGTAATGAAGTGCGCGCGAAGCTCGCCATCGTCACCGTAGGTCGGGAAATAACGTTGATGCTTCTTCAGTGTTGATACGAGTACTTCGTCAGGTAAATCAAGATACTGGGACTCAAAGTTACCAACGACTGCCACCGGCCAATCAACCAGCGAAGTCACTTCGTCGATGAGCTCGTCATCCTCTTCAATCGAGCAACCAATGCTGTTCGCCGCGGCCAAAGCGGAAGACCATAGCGCTTCACGGCGAGCTGAAAAATCGGCGATAACATACGCGTCTCGCAATGCATCAACATAAGCGTCGGGGTGTTGAATCGTCACGGGCCCCGGCGCGTGAAAGCGATGCCCGCGAGAGGTGTTGCTCGCTGCCTGGTCAAACAACGTCATCGGCACGATGTCCTCACCGAACATGACGACCAACCAATGCAATGGACGAATGAAGCCACTGTCGGAATCACCCCAACGCATGCGCCTCGGAATCGGCAGTTTATCCGTTGCCCGTTTTAGGATGTCTGTCAAAAGAGAAACTGTTTCGACACCCTTCTCATGAACGGTCGCGGATAACCACTCACCCTTATCGGTCTTCTCCCGGTCCAGCGCATCAACAGCAACGCCGGCTTTGGCGGCAAACGCCTCCGCGGCTTTCGTGGGCTCGCCTGATTCATCGAAAGCGATTCGAACGGGCGGTCCGCGCATGACTTTCGATTCATCCGGCTGGCCATCTACCAGTGATCTAACAATGACCGCGAGTCGGCGTGGTGCCGCGAAAGTATCGATGCGTTCAAACGAGAGGCGCTGTTGTTGTAATCCGTCGGAGAGATTCTCGGCAAGTGCGGCTATCAGCGTCGTCACAGCCTTAGGGGGCAACTCCTCCATACCGAGTTCGATCAGGCAATCGCGGGTGTTGGCGGATGAATTCATAGTCTTTTAAATCTGTATAACAGCTGACACGATCAGCTGGCTTGTTTGACGCTGTTGACCATCGGGAAGCCCAATGCTTCGCGTGATGCGTAGTACTGTTCAGCGACCGATCGCGCCATTGTTCGTACTCGTAATATATAAGCCTGACGTTCCGTGACGGATATCGCCTGTCGGGCGTCCAACAAATTGAAATAATGAGAGGCGATCAGCACTTGTTCGTAAGCGGGTAAGGGCAAGTTCTCCTCGATCAGCTTGCCACACATCGTCTCGGCCTCATCGAAGGTTCTGAAACACGCCGCTACATCCGCATGTTCGAAATTGAACGCCGATTGCTCTACCTCATTCTGATGATAGACATCGCCATAGGTGATCTTGCCGAGAGGCCCGTCGGTCCAGATGAGATCGTAGATGTTCTCTACGTCCTGGAGGTACATTGCGATCCGCTCCAGCCCATAGGTAATTTCGCCAGTGACGGGTTTGCACTCAAGTCCGCCCGCTTGCTGGAAATACGTAAATTGCGTCACCTCCATGCCGTTGAGCCACACTTCCCATCCGAGACCCCAAGCGCCAAGCGTCGGCGACTCCCAGTTGTCTTCAACGAAACGGATGTCATGCACCAATGGATCGATACCCAATGCACGCAGTGAATCCAGATACAGCTCTTGGATATCGAGGGGCGAGGGCTTGATCACTACCTGGTACTGATAGTAATGCTGCAGGCGGAACGGGTTATCTCCATAGCGTCCGTCGGTCGGGCGTCGGGAGGGCTGCACGTAAGCAGCACTCCAAGGCTCGGGCCCGATCGCCCGTAGGAACGTTGCGGGATGGAATGTTCCGGCACCCACTGGCATATCGAGGGGTTGCTGAATCACACAGCCGGCATTGGCCCAATACTGTTGGAGTGTCAGGATCAAATCCTGGAAAGTGGCCGGGCGTGTGCTAGCGACCGCTTGTTTTGAAGCGTTATTGGTCATGGCAAATATAGGTTTGACTGTGACGACGAAAAG
>JBCAZE010000161.1:0-6831 GCA_039700805.1 Pseudomonadota bacterium
TTACCTAATGTTAGACGCTCAACAGAGAGCCAAGTCACGTTTTGCCATGTTTTCGATAAAAAGAAAACCGCACAGGTCTAGTTCACCCCATATTGGTCGCGATACGCCAAAACCCGGTCCAAATGGCCGTTTTCAGCGCCTTTTGTCTCTAAATGTGTCACGAGATCGGCCAAAGTCGCGATGGCGGTCACTGTTACGCCTGTCGTTCTTTCGACCTCTTGGCTCGCGGAAAGATCCCCGGTGCCTTTTTCCTGTCGGTCCAGGGAGATGACGATTCCACTGACTTCGGCGCCCGCTTCTCTAATCATCTCGACACTATGTCGGATTGCGGTGCCGGCAGTCATGACATCGTCGACAATGACCACCTTGCCTTGCAATGGTCCGCCGACAATCACCCCGCCTTCGCCATGATCTTTGGCCTCTTTGCGGTCAAAAGCATAGGGCACGTCGATCGAGTGGTGATCGGACAGTGCCGCGGCTGCCAAAGCAGCGAGTGGAATTCCCTTGTAGGCGGGTCCAAAAACGACATCGACGTCTTGGTGGTGCGTCGCAATAGCCTGCGCATACGCTTTACCAAGGGCAGACGCGGCACGACCGTTCGCGAGCATGCCGGCATTGAAGAAATAGGGACTCACCCGCCCTGATTTCAGGGTGAATTCGCCGAACTTAAGCGCCCCCATTTGCAATGCGAGATCGACAAACTGTTGTTGAATTTGGGGCATGAGTTTTTGATTTCCAAATACCGGGTCGTGAGTTGTTATGATAGCGCGTCGCCGACACGAGCTGAACCTGAAAGAACGCCTATGACACGTATCATTTCGCTGAATGCCAATGGCATCCGCGCCGCATCGCGCAAGGGATTTTTCGATTGGCTATCAAAACAAAACGCCGACGTCGTCTGTATTCAAGAGACTAAAGCGCAAGAGTTTCAGTTGACGGATGAGGTGTTCCGACCGGCGGGCTACCATTGTTTTTACGAAGACGCTGAGAAGAAGGGCTACAGCGGCGTTGCAATCTATTCCCGGAGCAAACCCACCAAGGTGGTTCGAGGGCTCGGCGAGGCACAGTTCGACAGTGAAGGACGCTATTTAGAAGTACAGCTGGATCAACTTGCGGTTGTCAGCGTGTATCTGCCTTCTGGCACATCTGGTGATGAGCGACAAGCGTTCAAAATGGATAGTCTGGACGTATTCCTAACGCACCTTAAGAAGCTCAAGCGGCGGAAACGAGAGTATGTTGTTTGCGGCGACTACAACATTGCCCATACCAAGGCCGACATTAAGAACTGGCGCAGCAATCAAAAAAACTCGGGCTTTTTACCCGAGGAGCGCGCTTGGATGGATACATTGATCGACGATGCTGGCTACGTGGATGCGTTTCGCGAGTTGCCGCAGGAAGAACACGAGTACAGCTGGTGGTCCAACCGCGGTCAGGCATGGGCGAACAATACGGGCTGGCGCATCGACTATCATATGACGACGCCTGGTCTGCGCGGCAAAGTGACCGCCACTGACATTTATCGAGATGAACGATTCTCAGATCATGCACCGGTGACGATTGACTACGACTACCCACTCTAGCGCCGACTGGCTCCGGCCGACAACGGTCACCAATTTCTTCCTTGGCTTCTCGGGTGGCCTCCCGTTTCCACTGGTCTACGCGACGCTCAGTGCATGGCTCGAAGAGGCAGGGCTTACGCGAAGCGCCATCTCGACATTCGCATGGATTGGGTTCGCCTATTCGTTCAAATTCTTGTGGTCACCGATTGTCGACAACACGCGCATTCCGATTCTCACTAATTGGGTTGGACGTCGGCGCGCTTGGCTGCTGACGGCACAAGTCGCGCTAGCGATGGGTTTGCTAGTCATGTCGCGATTGGACCCTGCGACGGAGCTCGCGGTGTTCGCGATGGTGACGTTGGCGGTGGCCCTACTATCGGCGACGCAAGACATCGTGATCGACGCGTATCGTATCGAATCCGATAGTAAAGAGATGCAGGGCATCTTGGCTGGTGCCTATCAATATGGCTATCGCTTGGCTCTCATCTGCAGCTCGGCCGGGGCGTTGTATCTTGCGGAATGGGGCGGTTGGGCGCTGACCTACAGCCTTATGGCGGGGTTGATGGGTGTCGGCATTCTCGCAGTGCTCATGTCGCGCGAGCCAGCTGGCACACCGACGTTGTCTTACACCAGCGCCGCGGACTGGCTGCAGAAAAGTGTTTTCCAACCATTTTTCGACATGTTTTCGCGGTTTGGTGGCGTGTTGTTGCTCATACTCGCGTATGTGCTGTGTTTTCGCGTCAGCGACTATGTGCTGGGTATTCTTGCCAACCCGTTCTATCTCGATCTCGGCTTTTCCAAAACCGATGTTGCTAACGTCGCGAAGGCCTACGGTATCGTCGTGTCACTGGTCGGCATTGCTGCCGGCAGTGCGGCGGTGTTGCGTTGGTCTGTCTATCGGTGTTTGGTGATCGCGAGTGTTTTGATCGCCGCGACCAACCTCGGTTTTATTTATCTTGCGTTCCAAGGCCCGGAGTTATCAGCGCTGGCTGTCACCATCAGTGGTGACAACTTCGCCATGGGCTTTGCCGGTACCGTGTTCATTGCTTATCTCGCGGGCCTCACCAATGCCAAGTTCACCGCGACGCAATATGCACTCTTGAGTTCATTGTCCGCGTTTGGCGGTAAGTTTCTGGCCAAGTGGTCGGGCAATGTTCAGGAGTGGTCGGGTTGGTCGGGGCTGCTTGCCCCGTGGATGACCGACGCCGCGCGAGATGCGGACTGGGCGGGTTGGGTCGGTTTCTTCGGGTATGCCGCACTCACCGGTATCCCATCTGTCGTTCTGGCGCTTGTCATCGGGCTCCCTCGGTTTCGCATCGAGCGATTAGCCGAATCGTCGAACAAGTAGGTCTGTCAGCCGCGATGCGTGACTGTTCCCTTTTCTGACTGAGGACGATAGCGGCGACGTGCAGACTTTTTTCTCAAACGACCATCGACTGCGCAATCCAGAGACCGAGCTGTATGGCGGTCGCTTGGTGACGCCGTACGAGTCGCCGGATCGCGTCGACCTCGTGAGCACGGCAATAGCGCGGGCACGGCTGGGGGATCGAGTGCCCGTCGAGAACCGGGATCTCAGCGTGGCGGGCCAAGTGCACGATGCGGGTTATCTTCGGTTTCTCAGCACGTGTTGGGCGGACTGGCAGGCGGCGGGTCATGACGGGGAATTGATCAGCTACGTGTGGCCAGGGCGTCGCATGCCAAGCGAACGGATTCCAACCACCATCGCAGGGAAAGTGGGTTACTACGCGCTTTCTGCCGATACGGCGATCTCGGGTGGGACTTTTGAAGCCGCTGTCAGCAGTCAGTCTGTTGCGTTAGCTGCCGCCGATGCTGTGCTGTCGGGCGCAAAAGCGGCATTCGGTTTGTGTCGCCCGCCGGGTCACCATGCCGCTCGCGATCAGTATGGTGGCTATTGTTTCATCAATAACGCCGCCGTTGCCGCACAGCATGCGTTGAATGAAGGCCGTCAACGCGTCGCGATCCTCGATGTCGACTTTCACCATGGCAATGGCACACAGGACATTTTTTATGAGCGAGATGACGTGTTGTTTGTATCGTTGCACGGCGATCCGATGCACGCATTTCCACATTTCCTGGGATTCGCCGATGAGCAAGGTCGTGGTGTGGGGCAGGGGTGTAATCTCAATCTCCCTTTGGCGCCCGGCACAGACTATCGGGAATGGTCGCAGGCGCTAGATCGCGGTCTCAGCGCAATCCGCGCTTTCTCGCCGCAATTGCTTGTCGTATCCCTGGGAGTCGATGCCTACGAAGAGGATCCGATCAGCTTTTTTAAGCTCAATGGACACGACTTTGCCGATTGCGGTAAACGCATCGGTCGACTAGGCCTCGATACCGTCTTCCTGATGGAGGGAGGTTATGCGATCGACAGCATCGGCGACAATGTTGTTAGTGTCCTCGGTGGCTTCGAGGATGCTGGTAGTCAACGCGCTGGCTGAGCGTGTATTTTTTTAACGACTTGCGTTGATATCGGCGCTGACATTGGCGACAGCAATAATCCCGCTCGCGCGAAACGACGCGCTCGCAGGATCATTGCTGCCGCCTGTTCGGTGTTTTGATACCAGCATCGCGGTTTTTCGGGCGCGCAAAACGACGCGCTCGCAGGATCATCGCTGTCGCCCGCTTGGTGTTTTGATCCCAGCATTGTGGTTGTTTGGGTCGCGCGAAACGACGCGCTCGCAGGATCATCGCTGTCGCCTGCTCTGTGTTTTGGTCCCAGCATTGTGGTTATTTTAGGCGCACGAAACGACGCGCTCGCAGGATCATTGCTGCCGCCTGTTCGGTGTTTTGATACCAGCATCGCGGTTTTTCGGGCGCGCAAAACGACGCGCTCGCAGGATCATCGCTGTCGCCTGCTCGTTGTCTTGATCCCAACACCCTGGTTGTTTGGGTGACGCGAGAGTCAGTGTGGGATCAGGTCCGCGTCGTGATCGTGATCGCGCTCCAGCACCTCGAGCGGGTCTGACCAGTCGTGCGGTAGTTGGCCATCATGATCGCGGATCGCATCTTCCGGTGCGACGTCCAATGCGCCGCTCCAATCCTCTGGCGCGGCAACCCGTTGGATCAGCAGTCGCGGCCAATGTTCAAGTTCGATCTCAGCCACCATGCCGTCGAAATATTGGATCTCGACGAGCCCTTGCTGCTCGTCTAGTGCGACGACTTCAAACGATTCCCTGCCCGGGCGTTGATACCAGCGTCCGACAGTGGGAAACAATACAGCCATGTTTCGCTCCTTTCCTGTCTTCTTCGACTAAAGTTATACGCCTGACGCATTGATTTCGCCAGTCGGCCTATTTTTGTGCCGGGGTGTTGGCTTTGTTGTCGCGCATCAATATACTCCGCTGGCGCTGTTTAGCGCTGAGTCCTTTTGCCGGAAAATCGCCATGGAACAGTTGCTTAGACATTTCGTTGTATTGTTCGTCGTCATTGAGCCGATCACGCTTGTGCCGATTTTTGGTGCATTGACTCGCGGCGCGGATACGGCCTATCGCCGAAAAATGGCGCTGAAGTCGATTGGGCTCTCAGTCATCATCTTTTGGGTGTTCGCATTGGCCGGTCAGCGTTTGCTTGAGACGCTAGGAATCTCGGTGGCGGCATTCAAAGTGGCCGGCGGAATTCTTCTCTTCTTGATGGCCGTGGATATGGTCTTCGCACGTCAGTCCGGTCTCCGGTCAACGACAGTTCGCGAACAGGATGAGGCCAGATATCGTGAGGATATCTCTGTCTTCCCACTCGCGTTTCCATTGATTGCTGGCCCGGGTGCGCTGGCAACCTTGATGCTGTTGTTAGTGGAGTTGGGCGATAGCTGGCCGGAATTCTTTGGCTTGATGGCGATGGCCATGGTGGTGTTGGCTATTGCGCTGATCTTAATGTTGCTGACGACGCAAGTGATGAAGCTCATCGGCGAAACCGGTGCCAATGTCATCTCCAGACTGTTCGGTGTCGTTTTGGTCGCGTTAGCAGTTCAGTATGTGGTTGACGGCATCCTGACGCTATTTTTCTAAGGCAGGAAGGCTGACGGCCTACGTCGCCGCTGCTAGGTCAGTCGATAACGCCAGTCTACGATCGCGTGTCCGAGTCGCATCCCCCGGCGTTCGAATTTCGTTTGCGGTCTCATAAAGGGCGTCGTGCCATCGTGTTCATGGCGGGTATCCAACGCAAAACGACCGTCGTTCGCCATCAACTCATCGATGTATTCTGCGTAATTGGCCCAGTCGGTGGCAATGTGCAGCGCGCCATCGGGCTTTAGGCTGGCGACGACGCGATCGAGAAATGCCGGTGCGAGTAAGCGTCGTTTGTGATGTCGTTTTTTGGGCCACGGATCGGGAAAATACACGTTGAGCCGATCGATGCTGTCAACGCCGAGTTGATGATCCAGCACATCGATCGCATCGTGCGTAATGACGCGAAAGTGCTCGAGCGTTGCCTTCTCAGCCTGTAACAGACAGTGACCAACCCCCGGCTCATGCACCTCAATGCCGATGACATTCCAATCCGGATTGAGCGACGCCCATTCGACCAAGCTATCGCCGTTGCCAAAGCCGATTTCAACCAGCAACGGTGCAGCGCGTGTGAAAGTCTCTTCGATCGAACATCGTTCGCTGGCGTAATCCAGTCGATAGCGGGCAGCAAGACGCTCGAGCGCCGATCGTTGTGCGGGAGTCATGCGTCCTGGCCGACGCACGAAGCTACGGATTTCTCGCTTGGGTTTGTCCATTACGCTACTGAGGGTGCGGTGCGACGAGCTTGCCACCGAGCGATTCGGTGTGCAAAAGCGCGTTGATCTTATGACTTTCCATCGGCTGGCTAATGAAAAAGCCCTGTGCCGCTTCGCAGTTGGCGCCGCGCAGAAATTCCAGTTGTCCTGAGGTCTCAACGCCCTCTGCTGCGATGGAGATATCTAGACCCTCGGCCATTGCAATGGCCGCTCGAACGATACGTTGATGCTGTTCATTTTCGGTGACGTCGTGAATCAGCGATTGATGCAGTACGAATGTGCTGACGATGGTGCTGTCGAGTGCTGCGAACGAAAAATCGTGGGTGCCGAAGTGATCGAGTGTCACACCGACCCCAAGTTTACGAAGCGCCTGCAATGTTTCGACTTCCTTAGGCCGCTGCAGACACCCAGCGCCATCGCCGAGTTCGAATTCCAGGCAGCCTGGATCGAGATTGTAATCAGAGATCGCCTTGTGCACGGTTTCTAGCAGTCGCCCACCCGTTAGCTGGATCGGTGTCTATCAACCTATCACCGATC
>JBCAZE010000162.1:0-6827 GCA_039700805.1 Pseudomonadota bacterium
CTGTGAACGGTCTACTGGGTCTCGCTAAGAAGTTCTTCTAGACGTGAGATCCCGATACGGGCGTCGCAGAGTCGGCGGCGGTGGCGGCATGATGCGGCTGCTGCCGATCGTCGGCTTCGCGCTCTATTTCGCCTGGTATTACTTTTCCAATCAACAAGAAGTGCCGCTAACCGGCAGAAGCCAGCTTGTGGATATGAGCCGCGAGCAGGAGGCGGCGCTTGGCCTTCAGTCTTATCAAGACATCTTGTCGCGCTCGAATGTGATGCGCAGTGGTCAGGAAGTCGATGTCGTGCGCGAGATCGGACGCCGAATTGCACTCGCTGCGCGGGATGTGGATCCCGGCTTCCAATGGGAATTCAACGTCATTCGTTCCGATCAAGCCAATGCGTTCGCGCTCCCGGGCGGCAAAGTTGCCGTCTACACGGGGATCTTGCCGGTGGCCGAGTCAGTCGACGGTTTGGCGATCATCATGGGACATGAGGTTGCACATGCCATCGCTAGACACGGTGCTGAGCGCATGGCTCACAACAAATTAGTACAGATTGGATCGGTTGCCGCATCTTTTGCGCTCGGCGATATGGATATATCCACCCAGCAGGCGGTGATGGGGGCGCTCGGTGTCGGTGCGCAGTATGGGGTGTTGCTCCCGTTCTCAAGAGACCATGAATCCGAGGCAGACTACATTGGTCTATTGCTGGCGGCGCGCGCTTGCTTCGATCCCACCGAGGCGCCTGCACTGTGGGAGCGAATGGGTGCCAAGTCCGGTGGTCGTGCACCTAGCGAATTCTCATCGACGCACCCAGCCCCGGAGACACGCATTCGCCAATTCGAAGAATGGATGCCTGAAGCGCTCGCGCTGCGAGAGCAGAGTTGTGGTGGATCACGGTAGCGATGACAACTGGTTCGAAGTCTGAGACAGGCGCCCGTCAGTTCTTTTCCTTGCCATCGACGTTCGCAATGCGACGCGGCGGGCAGTTGGACGAGGCGGTTATCGCCTACGAGACCTGGGGAACACTGAACGCGGGGAAAGACAACGCCGTCCTCTTGTTTACGGGGCTCTCGCCGTCGGCCCACGCAGCGTCATCAGTTGCTGACGCGTCGCCGGGCTGGTGGGAGGAAATGCTGGGACCGTCACGTCCTATCGATACCGATCGACACTTCGTAATTTGCATCAACTCATTGGGCAGTTGTTTTGGTTCAACCGGTCCAAACAGTAGAAACACGCTAACCAATCGTCGTTATGCCATTGATTTTCCAGTATTATCCCTCGAGGATATTGCTAATTCAGCGGTGCCATTGCTCGACCATCTGGGGGTTCAGCAACTCGCCTGTGTGATCGGCTGCTCCATGGGTGGCATGACTGCACTGGCATTTTGTGTATTGCACCCAGCGCGCGCCGCGCGTCTGATTTCTGTGTCTTCTGCGGCGCGGGCTGCGCCGTTTGCGATTGCGCTGAGATCTTTGCAAAGGGAAATGGTACGAAAAGACCCGGACTGGGAAGGGGGGCGATATCCAGAGGGCAAAGGCCCCATAGCCGGTATGCGGATGGCGCGTAAGCTCGGCATGGTGACCTATCGTTCGGCAGAAGAGTGGATTCAACGCTTTGGCCGCGAGCGAGTGGCCGCTGAGCGGCAAAGCAATGATCCGTTTTGCATTGATTTTGAGGTCGAATCCTACCTCGAAGCGCATGCATTGAAGTTTACCGGTGCCTTCGATCCCAATTGCTATCTCTATCTTTCACGCGCAATGGATCTCTACGACGTTGCGGACTATGGCGGCTCTGTGCAATCTGGCGTTGCGCGGGCAGGAATAAAAGAAGCGCTTGTTATTGGCGTCGAAACCGACATTCTATTCCCGCTGTGGCAACAACAGGAGCTCGCGGAAGCGTTAACAGCGAGCGGCGCTGACGTACTTTTCGAGGCGCTACCATCGATCCAAGGCCACGATTCTTTCTTGGTCGACATGGACCGCTTCAGGCCGGTGATCGGGGATTGGTTGTCAAAATGACAACCGGTTGCTTGGCGTCGCGAGCGCAATACTATATCGTTCCGGGATGGTTCAGGCACGATCAGACAATACGACGACCAGGATAGATCCGGGTATTGCGCCGCTGGTCGATCTAGTCGATCGCGCGGTCGAATTGAAGGATTCGACGGCGATTACGGATCTCATCAAGACCGAGCTATGCAAGTTGATTCGTACCAATGCGTTCGAGTTACCGGCATCAGTCATGCAACCGCTGCCAGATCGCTATGCTCGCCGTCTGATCCACCGTGATGAAGAACGTGGCTACTCCATCGTTGCCATGACCTGGGGGCCGTGCCAATCGACGCCAATACATGATCACTCCGGTATGTGGTGCGTAGAAGGCGTATGCGCTGGCACGATCGATGTGCTGCAGTACGAGTTAATGGAAACCGAAGGTGATCAGCGTTATCACTTCGAATCGAGAAACTCGTATATGGCGGGGGTTGGCAGCGCCGGTTGCTTGATCCCACCTTACGAATATCACCTGATTGCCAATCCTTGCGATCGCACGCCAGCCGTGTCACTGCATATTTATGGCGGTGACATGAATCAATGCCAGATTTTCGTCCGGGAGCAAGAAACGGACTGGTATCAAAAGGTGATGCGCGACCTGTCCTTCGACGAGTAGATCGAACACATTTAGTCCTTTTCGATTCGAACGCCAACGGTCCTTGGCGTACGGAACCCTGTCACTTGATCATTTTCAGACTCGAACTCGATCAGTTCGCCGTCGGTGACATCAAAGAATGCCGTGACAGATTCCGGGCGAAGATACATCGGTTCGCTCAAAACTGCGCCTGTGATTTTCAGTTGTTCGCCATCCACTGAAAATGTCACCGTGCCGAGCCGGCCGATATCGTACGTCCCAGCGTATGGCGTTAGTGCTTCTGAGGACATCGTGATCGGTGTGCGAACGGTTGGGGCATACCCCGGCAGGTCGTACTCGCTCGCCACGGCCTGCACAATTTCTGGGATGATGCTGCCATTGTCCGAGTTAACCATGACAACCAACGCGTGAGGTGAGTCTTTCCAGGCAATCAGCTGAGCGCGAAATCCCTCGTCGGCGCCCCCATGCCCGAAAGTGTGCTCGTCAAGACTAGGGCCGAGGCCATGCGAGCCTGGTGGTGCGTCGAGCATGTCCTGCACGGTTTGATAGGCCAGGACACCATCCTCTTTATTCGCCAATATGGTTTGAACCTCGATGGCATATCGGATCAGTTCTGACGGCGTTGTCCAAAGGCCGGCTGCGGCCATCTCGGGATAGATCGGCCATTTGCCCTCGACTTCATCGCCATTGAATCGATAACCCGTAGCCGCGGACGCCCACAGCGATTCGGGGAGTGGATTTTCGAATGTGCTGGCAGCCATGCCAAGCGGGTCTAACACATGCTGGTCTAGCGTTTCGACAAATGAGGTGGGCGCCTCGGTGTCTGAGATCATGAGCTGCATCACGGTGTATCCACCGCCTGAGTATTGCCAGCTCTCGCCGGGTTCTTTGTAAACTCGCACCGGTCCGGTATTGCCTTTTCCGTCCAGCACATCAACCACACTCGGTATTGCATCGCCTTTGTCATAGCCCGGGAAACCCCAAACGGTTAGCCCGGCCGTATGATTCAACAAGCGCCTCAACGTGACTTTCTCGGTGGCTGTAAAGTCATTGTCCGGCACTTGCCAGGAGGTCAAATAGTCATTGACGTTCTCATCAAGATCCAGTGTCCCACTATCGACAAGCTGTAGTGCTCGTAATGCTGCGACCGGTTTGCTGATGGAGCCTGCGAGCAGCAGAGTGTTGACCGTCATCTCGCGCGTATCTGCGACATCCGCCATGCCGTAGGCACGTGCCCAAGCAATCTCACCATCCGCAACAAACGCGATGCTCACGCCGGGAATGCCAAGTACTTCAAGGCGCGCATCGATGCTGGCGGGGTCGACAGGTTCGCCAGAGATTTGGAACGTCGGTGTCAGGGCATTCTCGATGCGTGTAACGCGCGCTTCGATCGACGCTGATGGCGGCTCGGCCGTTCCGGACGGCTGGCAGGCGCCGGCCATCATGGTGGCTAACAACAACAGTGCAACGCGAGTGTGCTTCATGTGCATCTCCTTGGTGGCAGGCGCTTTGGTTCTCAGAAGCATATCGCTAAAGCCGTCGCGGTTTCGAAGTTTTGGTTTTTATGACCGGTTTGCGGAGGGTATGCTGCTTGTTCGGGTAAGACGCTTTCGTATGCAGCGTTTAAGGGATGTACAAGAACGATGACGACAGATGACAAACGTTGGAAGAAACTCAACCAGTTGCTGGCAAAGGCACTCGAACAGCCAGCTTTGGAACGCGACGCATGGATCGACGAGCAGTGTGGAGACGACAAGGCGTTGGCGGCGGAGTTACGCGAGCTACTGGCTTTTGACGGTGAGGAGACCGGCGGGTTGTCGGATGCCATCGTCAAGGCGTCCGCACGCGCGACGGATCCGTTAATCGGCGCAAGCATCGGTTCTTATCGCGTCACCGACAAGATCGCTGAAGGCGGGATGGGCGTGGTCTACGCCGGAGATCGCGAAGGCGCGGACTTCGAGCAGCGCGTGGCCATCAAGGTCATGCATAGTCATAAACTCGATGACGTTGCCAAGGCCAGATTTGTTGCCGAGCGCCAGATTCTGGCGTCGCTGAATCATCCCAACATCGCCAAGTTGATCGATGGTGGTGTCACCGACGACGGCCTGCCGTTTTTCGTCATGGAGTACATCGAAGGTGAGAACATTGCGGACTATTGCGCGAAAAACGCGCTCAGCAATGGGGAGATTCTGAAACTCATCATGACCGTTTGCGATGCATTGCAGTACGCGCACAACCAGCTGGTCATTCATCGCGATATCAAACCCAGCAACATCTTGATCGATGCGAGCGGTGCGCCGCGTCTGCTCGACTTTGGTATCGCCAAACTCCTGCCAACGGATGGGACGGCCGGCCAACAAACGCGACCGGAATGGCGCGCTTTAACGCCGCTTTATGCCAGCCCCGAACAAATCGGGAATCAACCGATCAGTACTGCCGCAGACGTCTACGGTATTGGTCTGTTGCTTTATCGGTTGTTGACGGGACGACTACCTTATTCGCCGACCAGCGATCATCCGCGGGATGTAGAAAACGCCATATTGTCCTCGCCGGCCGAGTTGCCGAGTAGTGCGGTCACCAGCGCGGACAATGCCCAATGGTCATCAAAACAACGTAAGGCGTTGCGCGGTGATCTCGACACCATTTTGCTGAAGGCCCTGCGAAAAGAACCGGACCGACGATATCCGACTATCGATGCGTTTCGCGACGACATCAAACGTTATCTGGCACAACTGCCGATCGGTGCACGGCGAGACACGTTCGCGTATCGCATGAGTCGTTTTATCGCGCGCAATCGCGTGGCCGTTGGGCTCACTACCGTTTTCGTCGTCGCGGCGGTCAGCTTGACGGTGTTCTACACAGCACGCTTGAACACAGAGCGTGATGTTGCTGAACAAACCGCTGAGTTCCTGACCGGTTTATTCGAGGATGCGGATCCCTATCGGCGTAGTCGCGACGAGCTGACAGTCGCGGAGCTAGTCTCGACCGGTGCCGAAACCGTTAGCGAGGATACGAGTCTGTCAGCGGTGGTGCGCGCGAGACTGCTGGTCACAATCGGCAGAGTGCTCAGAAATGTGAGTCAAATCGATAAAGCGGAGCCCTTGCTGCAGGAGGCGATCGCCATCCATCAGACCATCAACGCCCCTGGCGACCATAGCAGGGCGCTCGATGTGTTGTCGGGCGTGCGACTGTCGCAGGGTCGCTATGCCGAAGGGATCGAAATTATCAACGAAGCGATCGAAATAGCCGAGTCGGCGTTTGGCCGGCCTTCGCAAGAGGTGGGCGAACTGATATGCAGTTTGGCATATCTCAACTATCGCAACGGTGACTACGAGAAAATGTATGAACAGGCCGAAACAGCGCGCGAAATGTATGAAGCGATGTTTGATGAGAAGGATCTGCGTCTGACTCGCCCGTACGGATTATTAGGTACGTACTACCAGATCACTGGCAACGCACGTCTCTCGATGGAGTACGACAAACGCAAACTCGAAATCCAGGAGGCGAATTTCGGGCCCGACGACTTGCGTCTCGCTATTACATTACAGAGCATCGGTATCGATCATATTGATATTGGGGACTATGAGACCGCTATCGCTAACCTGTCGCGCGCCGTAAAGATTCGCGAAGTTGCCAGCGATGGCACCGATTTTCAATTACCGCAGACGATGTATTCGCTCGCCCATGCGCTAGGAAAGATTGGTCGCTTTACAGAGGCACATGCGATGTTCCTGCGACTCATTGATCTGCAAATCCAGTGGAAAGGTGAGGTTCACGATGTACTGGCCTACTGGTTGAACGGGCACGGAGACTTGTTGGCGAATCTTGGCGCGACGGATCAGGCGGATGTCGCCTTCTCGAAGGCCACCGCAATCTACACGGAGATTAACAAGCCAGAGGGCCACTTTGATCGAAGTGTCACGCTGGTGGGGCACGGCAAGGTTTCCCGAGACCGTGGCGATCTCGATGCGGCGGAGTCACAGATGCGGGCAGGTCTCGTGATTCGAGAGAAAACGATCGGAGTAGAAAACACTTTCACGCAACTCGCGCGTATTGATCTCGCCGATGTGTTGCGGCGGCAAGGAAAATTGGACGAAGCTCGCAGTGAATTCGAACAGGCGTTATCCGTCATGCGAGCAACCGGTAACGGTGAACACCCGACCGCGGCACAGGCCTTGACTGGACTCGCACA
>JBCAZE010000276.1:0-1675 GCA_039700805.1 Pseudomonadota bacterium
CGGTATCGTGGTAGGCAAGATAGTCCTCATCAACGCCGAGCGCCCAAGGACACGCTTGCCGATCTGTGCCTGCTAAAGGTGATGCTTCCGTCGCCATGCTGTTGTCCCAACCAGTTGTCCACCAAGGTCAATCATGCACCCGTAGATCACCCTGCGCCACGCGCAATGGCTACGCGAAAGCAAAGAAACAGCTGAATTCAGAGCTTGGTGCGATCAGATCGAAAAGCCGAGCGACTCGCCCGATGACGCCCTTACGGCTTCGACGCTTTCCTTGTCGCGCCCGATGATGGCAACACTGCCACCCTCTCCCGCTGGCAGAATGACGCCCTCATATCCACCTCTCATAATGGATTTCGGTCCGTCGACCATTACGTTAGGCATCACAAGAATCGTCACAGGACCGTTTTCGGTCTGTACCACCAAGTGTGGCACCAACTCACCGTTAACCACGCAACTTTTCGCGTAACTGATCGGACCCGGCGCAACATCCATCAATGCGCCTACCGGCGATAGAACCTGCGACACCTGTTCGGTACTCACTCGCAGGTCGGTCTGGACCATGCTCGACGTAATCTCCGGACCAAGGGCCTCGATCATTTCGGCAATCAATGCATCCGTCTGTGCATCTGCCGGCACCGCGGCTACCAGCGGATTCGTTGCTCCGAGCGTCGGATCCTCCGCAATCTCAGTTTGCCGCAATACAAGTCCGGCGACCAAAGCCAAACACGCCGCCAGACCAACCCATGCGGGAAGCTGCCACCGATTTGCGGTTCGAGCTGGCAACTCCACAACGTTGGAGCTCGTGTCGTTCGAGCTGCCCTGCGCTGCGGCGGCTAACGCGGCCATATCCGGTATCGGCTGTTTCAACGAATCCGGCACAGGCACGTCGAATGCACGCTGCAATCGCTGCTCCAACTCCAATGCCTGTTGGCGCAATGCTGCACTGCGCGGACATTCGGACTCGCGCTCAAGCAACTCCGGCGATTCGCTCGTCGGATCCGCGAGGATCGCGCGTTCAAATTCGTCAAAGTTCATTCACTCTCTCCAAGGTCGAAGTCGTCAATCAACTTCTTCCGCGCGCGGTGCAATCGAGTCAGCACCGCGCCATTACTAAGACCCATGATCTCGGCAATTTCTTTCGTCGAATGCCCCATGAGTACCTGCAGTGCCAGTGGCTCTCGGTAATCCGCATCCAGCGCAAAAATCGCCGCTCTCATGTCGTCGGTATCCGTGTCCTGTTCCGTGGCCAGATGGAGGGTCGGCGCGCCAACCAACTCGTCGATATCCACAGTTTCGAGGCGTTTGCGCTCAAAAAACCGAGCGTTCTCGCGTCTTACAATCGTCAGCAGCCAGGGCTTCGCAGCCTGATCCTCACGCAGCGAGTCCAATGACTTCCACGCCCGCAACATCGCGTCTTGCACGACATCTTCCGCCAGTGCTGGATCCTTACTGAGCCAGTAGGCGTATCGGAACAGATCATCCCGATGCTCCCCAACTAGTGTTTCGAAGCGCCTCTGCCTTGCAGCATCGCTCGGGTTACCGTGCATCAACAGACCTTGAGAACTCGTCATTTATTTCATCGATCAACCGAAATCGCCCCCTCTAGCGATTGAAGACCCCTACTTTACTTGGACAGCGTCGCCGAATATAGCCAAAATCCACTGTCAGCCAATCG
>JBCAZE010000016.1:0-30327 GCA_039700805.1 Pseudomonadota bacterium
GAAAAAGCGTCTGTCGCGGGCTTGTTGCCTTTTGCCGATGATTTGGCCGCGCTCCGAGACAACAGCGTTGTGGATCAAGTCGCCAGCAACCGGCCGCTGACCGGTGCAGTCGGTGCAGCCGAGCGCAACGAGCGTTCTCTCATTACATCCAACGTTGGTGCTGCTAGTGGTGGCATCAACACCGCTGAGTTGTCGCGTAACACAGGTGGTACCGGGCTGAGTGGTCGGTCCACGACGCAAGTTGATGCGCCGGTTGCCGCCGTCGGAGCTGGCAACGGCAACGGTGCCGAAGCACGCAGAACCGGTGCGAGTAATCGTGCATCACGCTCGCGTGAAGAGATTGAAATTGTATTCGACCGAAATGTTGGCGCACTCAACCGTATATTCCAGCGCGCGGCACGTCAGGATCCGACGTTAGAAGGAAAAGTGGTCCTTCGGTTCACGATCGCCCCAGATGGTTCCGTGACATTCTGCGAAATCGTCTCAAGCGAGCTGAACAGTCCTGATGTTGAGCGGAAGCTGGTGCAGCGTGTCAAGTTGTTCCGCTTTGAGGCTAAAGATGTCGAGGCGATTACGACGACGAAGCCGATCGACTTCTTGCCATCATAGTCGCTTGCACGAACGGCGACCGACTTGCGTCGGTGACGTTTTTTCAGCCTAAACCAAAGGCACCTCAAACGGCGTTTGGGAAGCTAAGTCGTTCAGGCTGCGAATTAGGTATTGCGTTTCGCGAGACCATACCAATGCGCAAGTGTTTTTGGTGATACTCCTAGTGCATAGGCCCATGCGAGCAGTCTGTTCGCCACGGTGCGTTTGACCCAGCCATCAGATTCCCAGCGCCTGGCATCGACGATGATCTCTTCCTTGAGTGACACAAATGTGCCGTTGGATTTGACCGCTTTCACTAAGGGTACTTCTTCGAACAGAGGCTCAGGTGCGAAGCCTCCGAGTTGGTCGAACACGGGCTTTTTGAAAAATAGGCCTTGGTCACCATACGCAACGCCTCTTTCGGCGCGCCAATTGATCAAGCGCGCGAGCCGGTGTCTTGCCTTGGTCTGCGGACCACTAAACACAAACCTAAAGAAGCCACCGTCGGCGCCATCTTCGCAAGCTTGGCGAATCGCGATTAGCGCGCTTCGATTTGGTATTGCATCTGCATGAAGAAACCACAAGATGGATCCGTCTGCTGCTTCAGCGGCTTGGTTCATCTGTCGGCCGCGTCCGCGATCGCATTCGATCAGCGTTGCGTTGTGTTCGTCTGCTAGCGCCTGAAGATCGGCGTCGACAGGAGACGCCGCGATGAGCACTTCAACCCTATCTTGGTAGCCGTCGAGCGTAGGTAGATGCGACAGCAACGCACGTAACGCGCTGTTGTCGTTATGAACAGGAACAATGATGGTGACAGCGCGCAAACGCGATCGCCTCGAGGACTACCCGGGCTTTCTGCGAAAACGCAGCAGTTTATCGAACAGGCCAGCGACGAACGGCGTCAGACGCGTCCTGTTGTAGGCATCAGCAAGACGTCGCAGATATTCCGAACGTGTTGGATAAGCCAATACCGCCGGATCGAGTTTGCCAAGTCCTTCGCCATTCGCAAACAAGACCGCCAATGTCGCGATCTGTTCTCCAGCATCCGAGCCAACGAGTGTTGCAGAGAGTATCTTGTCTTTGCCTTTCGCGGTCAAAACGCGAGCGAACCCTTCGGTATCACCCTCCGCTTGGGCACGATCCATCGCAGACCATTCGACCTCATAGACGTCGAAGTCTTTTGGGTCGAGATCCGACTCTTCGAAGCCCACATGCGCGATTTCAGGGTGAGTGTATGTGCAACGGGTGATCGCTTCCGGGCGTGGTGCCCCGTTCCCGAAGAACAGCGTATTGCGGATAATGATGCGGGCTTGGTGATCGGCATTATTCGTAAACTGATATTTCGAGCAGACATCGCCCGCGGCATAGACGTGGGGATTGGATGTCCGTAGTTTGCTATCCACAGTGATGCCTTTACGTGGATCGTAGTCGACTCCGGCGGCTTCGAGATTCAGCGTATCGACGTTTGGTTTGCGTCCAAGCGCGACTAGTATTTCGTCGACGACGTACTCGCCGCTTTCCGTCACAATCGTTTTTTCTTCTCCACTGATCTTGATCGACTGCGCCGCCGTCGATAAGTGGAGATTGACGCCATCTTGTTTCAGCTGCTTCGCGAGCAAGTGACCTGCAGCTTCGGCTTCGAGCGGTACGGGACGGTCGGCCATTTCGAACAAATGCACTTCTGTGCCAAGCCGTGCGAAAGACTGAGCAAGTTCACTGCCAATGGGTCCGGCGCCGATAACACCAAGGCGGCGTGGTTGAGTCTTCAGGTCGAAGATCGACTCGTTAGTATGCGCGCCGGCATCGGCGAGTCCCGGAATGGGTGGGACAGCCGCTCGCGCGCCGGTGGTAATCACGATCTTTGTGCCGGTCAGCGTGGTATCGCCGACTTTGACCGTGCGGCGATCAGTGAATGAGGCTTCGCCCAAGAAAACGTCGACACCGTTCTCGTTGTAGCGCGCAACCGAGTCATGATGAGAAATGCCAGCGCGGACCTTGCGAACCCATGCCATCGCTTCGTCAAACGACACATCCTCACCGTGCGCCTTGCGACTGGCCATCGCGATTAACGCTTTCGACGGCACACAACCTACGTTAAGACAGTCACCGCCCATCGCATGACGCTCGACCAACGCGACTTTCGCGCCCAATCCCGCCGCGGCGATTGCTGTGATCAGTCCCGCCGGACCAGCCCCGATCACGACGAGGTTATACCCCTCAGCGTCAGGGGTCGGATTAGCATAGCCTTCAGGGAAAACCAGTGATTGCCATTCTTGGTCGTATTGTTGGCCGGGATACATTGTTAAGCCTCCGTTGACTCTTCGGCATCGGTGACGCCGATAGTCTCTTTGAGTGTTTTAGCAGCAAAGCGCGCAATTAATACAGTGGCGGCTGCAGTAGCGATCAAACCGCCGACAAAGAACACGCGCCCATAAGGTCCCGCTTCATATTCGCCTGCGAGAATCGCGGTTAGGTCGCTGAGACCAGACCCGATATAGACATAGAGTAGGGTGCCCGGGATCATGCCAATCCATGAGCCGAAGAAAAAGTTCTTCAGTGACATACCCGTCAAGCTCATCAGATAGTTCATCACGTTGAACGGGAAAATAGGTGACAAGCGCAACAACAGCATCACCATAAAGCCACGTTCCTCTGTGGCGGCGTCGATCGCCGCGAGACGCGCATCCGCACCGATTTTTTCTCTCACCCAGCCACGGCCAAGCGACCGTCCAATCAGAAACGCGGCGGTCGCGCCAAGCACACTTGAGATCGATACAAGTGCGGTACCGTACAGCACACCGAACACGTAACCGGCGGCCAATGTCAGGATCGAGCCGGGCAGCATCAATACGGTTGCTGCGATGTAGACAGCGATGAACACGAGCCATGCCGTCTGCTTATTCGCATCGATCCAGGCCACCAAATCGGTCAGCCAACGTGCGACAGGGAATTGGGTGGCGGCAATTGCCAACACCGCGATCGCGCCGACCAATATCAAGATTTTCGTTTTTGCATTCATAGGTGAGTTGCTCGTCTCAGGCATGCGCATTTTCGATTGCGCTATGACGGTTAATCTGTTGCAGCCAGTCTACCAACGCCCGACGGCTTGCACGTGGGTCATCAGCAAGCGTGCTGATCAAAGCGTCAAATTGGTTCGCGAAGTCGACATCGGCGTGTGGGAGCGTCTTCAACACACTGCGGCCGGTGGCAAAACACGCATCGAGTAATGATTGACCGAGGCGCTCGGTGGACCAAGGGAGCCCTTGAAGTTCTGGCCAGCCACTGCAGCTACCCATGAGCACAACGCCCCCATCCTCGGCATCAGCGAGCACAACGTCATGCGCAAAGAGTGCATCAGCTGCCATTGCGTAGTCGTCGTTGTTCAGTGTCGGGGCATCGATACCGATGAATAGTTGTCGTTCAGTAGTCTCAGTGACCTCTTCGCTGACCTTTTGAATTCGTTCCCCGAGATTGCCGTTGCCTTGTTCAACAATGATCGCATCGTCGAGTTGGCGGGATGCCCATTGGGCGTCACTGGAATTCGCTACGGCGATCACGCGCGGGCCGGACCAACTGCTGAGATCCTCAAGCGCGCATTCAAGGAGCCGTTTGGCGAGCATATAGGCAACGGCGGTGCCGTGGGTTTGTGCGACGCGTTGCTTACCAACCCCGGGTTGTGGTCGCTTACACATTACGATCAATGCGCAGTCTGTCGTTGTGGATTGGCTCATGTCAGAGAATGCTTCGTATTGAGATTACCCAACGAGACCTGCACGCGAAGAAAAACATTTCACAGCGCGAATTCAGTCTTGCAAAGCAGTTAGCTTGGGCGGTGCTAGACCGCTTGGCTGCCCGATTCTCCGGTCCGGATACGAATGACTTGGGTGAGCGGTGTTACAAAAATCTTGCCATCGCCGATTTTCCCGGTTCTGGCGGCTTGCATGATCGCCTCTACGACGGCCTCTACCTGATCGTCGGCAATGGCAATCTCAATTTTGCTTTTCGGCAAGAAATCGACCACGTATTCAGCACCGCGATAGAGCTCGGTGTGGCCTCTTTGGCGTCCAAATCCTTTGACTTCGGTCACGGTCATACCTTGTACCCCGAGTTCTGCGATGGCATTTCTGACATCGTCGAGTCGGAACGGCTTTATAATCGCGGTGATGAGTTGCATGAGCGTCTCCGGTTAGACTGTCCGTGCTGCTCTCAAGTGTACAACACATTAAGTGATACCGGCGCGTCGGCGCGCTGTGGGGTCTAATCATGAGTGAATCTGCGATCGCGCAACCCAAAGACTCGGCGACAATCATGTTATTGCGCGATAAAACGGTGGCGCCCGGGATAGAGGTGTTCATGCTGCGGCGCCATGCGCGGGCTGATTTCGGGGGTGCGTTTGTGTTTCCGGGCGGTTTGGCTGCAGTCGCTGATTTTGCCAGCGAACTGGAACCCTATTGTTGTGGCTTAACCGACACCGATGCCTCAACGCAGCTCGGCGTGGAAAGCGGCGGCCTCGCCTTATGGGTAGCCGCTATCCGTGAGTGCTTCGAAGAGAGTGGCTATTTGTTAGCGCGGGACTTTAACGGCGATTACTGTCAACCCTCCGCGCCGGCGGCGGCCGAGCGGTTTTCGGATTATCGTCTCGCGCTCAGCGATGGCGCATTGACGATGGTCGATGTTTGCGAAGCGGAGCAACTGTCTCTGTTGTGCGGCGCGATCGAGTATGTGAGTTTTTGGACAACGCCTGAGATCGCTAAGCGACGCTATGCGACACGTTTTTTCGTTGCGGCGGTGCCTGAAGGTCAAACTGGAGTTGCTGACGGCCGTGAAACAGTGACCAGTCGTTGGGTAGATCCGAGCGACGCGATATCTGCAGAACGTATTGCTGAGATGAATCTTCATCCACCAACGATTGCGCAACTCCAATGGCTGTCCCAATTTGAGAGTGTGGCCGCAACGATGGACGTTGCGGCGGCGATGGACAAATCGACGATCAAAGAAATTCTACCTAGAGTGCTCGACGATGGTCGCCGCGTAGTTATCGATACGTCGGACGGAGAGGCGTCTGCATTTCCTATGCCGCGCGGTGAACGTCCATGACAGCGCCAACAAGTGCATTGGAGCCAAGTACACCGACTCGCTTGGACGAATGGGTGGTACGTCATGTCGCGCCGAATGCTGGGATGATGACGGGCCCTGGTACCAACGGCTATTGGGTTGATGGCGGGGAGTTGGTGCTGATCGACCCAGGTCCCGCCATGCCAGACCACTTGGCGACCTTAGAGCAAGTCGCCAATGGCCGGTTGAAGGCGATTTTGGTGACGCACACACATCGTGATCATTCACCCGCTGCCATGCCGCTCGCTGAGCGTACCGGCGCCACAGTTTACGGTATGCCGCCGCCAGCGACGCCTGAAAATGATCAACACTTTCGGCCGGATGAGATGCTTCGACACAATCAAACGTTAAGGTTTGGCAAGCTCGAGATCACTGCGATTCATACACCCGGGCATGCGTCGAATCATCTGTGTTTTCTGTTGAATCAAAACGGCATGCTGTTCACCGGTGATCACATCATGAATGGCTCCACCGTTGTCATCGCGGCACCGGATGGCAACATGAACGCGTACCTTGATTCTTTGCGTTTGCTAAAGTCGTATCCGGTCGATGTCATTGCCCCCGGTCATGGTGAGCTGTTGAACGATCCCGAAAGCGTCGTTGACTGGATCATTGCGCATCGGTTGCAGCGAGAAGCCAAGGTGATTGAAAAGCTCCTTGCGCTCCAGCCTTGCACGATCGACGAACTGTTACCGGCGGCCTATGACGAAGTGGATGCGCGGTTGCTGCCGATCGCACGTTATTCGTTACAGGCGCATCTTGGTAAACTGGCAGAAGATGGTCGCGCGGTCGTTGATAACGATTGCTGGCGGTTGGTGGCCTAGGGCCAACCTTTCTCGCCGACCGACGGCCTTTCCACGTTTCATCAAGAGATTAGTTTAAGGAGCTCGCATGAACGCGATCAGCCAACAGGCGCAAGACACTATTCTGGGTCAAGCGCGCACTCATTTTCAGTGGCAGGACAAGGCGGTGCCAGAAGCGTTGCTTCGTGAGGTCTACGACCTTGCCAAAATGGGCGCGACGAGCGCGAACTGCTCACCCGCACGTTTTGTGTTTGTGACCACCGATGAAGGGCGCGAACGCATCAAACCGCATCTGATTCCGAGCAATGTGGAAAAGACGATGTCTGCGCCGGTCACTGTGATTATCGGCTACGACCTCAAGTTCTATGACCGCGTGCCAGAGCTGTTCCCGCATGCACCGGAAGCCCGCGAGTGGTTCAATGGCAGCGATGAGATCATTCTCGCCAATGCGGTTCGAAACGGTACGCTTCAGGGCGCATACTTTATGCTGGCGGCAAGAGCCAAGGGCCTCGACTGTGGGCCGATGTCGGGTTACGACCCGATTGGACTCGACGCCGAAATTTGGCCAGATGGTCAGTGCCGATCCAATTTCCTGTGCAATCTAGGCTACGGCGATGCATCGGCGTTGCACCCGCGATTGCCGCGGCTCGATTTTGCGGATGCTTGTGAGGTGATTTAGCCGCCTTCACGACAAGTATCGTAACGCTCCAACCTCAATAACCAAACTGTTACCATAAGCCATCGTTTCGACCTCATGGATGTGTCTCGATGAAGAAGGGGCTGCTTCTAACGCTTGCGTTTTCGATTGTTCTTGCGAATCACGCGCATGCTGGCCCGTGGGTGTCACCAGGTGATTTGGCGCTGCGGCATGATATTCAATCGTTGGCGGATGCCGGGGTGATCAAGGCGCCGGTGACCAGTTGGCCCCTGTCATGGGGTGACATTCTCAATGACATCGAGGACTTCGATGGTATCGAGTCACTCAGTTTGCTGGAGCGCGATGCGCTCATACGAGTGAGAAGGATGGGCGGTGCCGCCACCGAGCGTGGTGTGATTCAGGGCCAGGTGGATGCGCATTACGACACGGAGCCCGCATTGATTCGCGGCTTTGAGGACCGCGCCAGGGAAGAGACCGACGTCGCTGTTTCTGCAGGTTGGCTCGGTGATCGATTCGCAGGCGAGATTGTGGTCAATGGCGTCAGTAGCCCAGATGATGACCAAGATGTGCGGCTAGATGGCAGTTACGTTGGAGTTGCTATCGGCAACTATATGATTTCCGCTGGGCAGATGGAGCGCTGGTGGGGGCCCGGTTACGACGGCAGTATCATTCTTGGGAACAATCAGCGCCCCATCCCGGCCATCTCTATCGAGCGCAACGATACGGCGCCATTTAGATCTCGGTGGCTGAGTTGGCTTGGGCCATGGGACGCCAGTTTTGTCTGGGGGCAGCTGGAAAACGATCGATTTGTCTCTAACGCACGTTTTTTAGGTTTACGCATCAACTTCAAGCCGATCCAGTCGCTTGAGATCGGGTTGTCAAGGACAGCGCAGTGGTGTGGCAATGGGGACAGGCCGTGCGATCTCGATACCCTCGTGAAGATCGCGATTGGTCGCGACAATCGCGGCGACGATAGCGTAGACCTCAGTAACGAGCCTGGCAATCAACTGGCAGGCGTCGATGTCCGGTGGGCACCCAAATTTGCACCGCTAAATGGAACAGCGTATCTGCAGATGATCGGTGAGGACGAAGCCGGCGGGTTTCCTAGTCGCTTTCTTGGTCAGTTGGGGCTAGAGGTCAGCGGCGCTTTTGGAGATCGTCACTACTACCGCGGGTATGCCGAGTTTTCAGGTACCGCATGCCAGTTTTACGAGTCCAGCAGTAGACCAAATTGCGGTTACAACAACGGTGTCTATCAGACTGGCTACCGGTATAAAGGCAGGAGTATCGGTCACAGTGCTGACAATGACGCGGAAGTGGTATCGCTCGGTGTCATCGTTTCTAGCCGGGCAGGAGATGTGTGGCAAGTGGTTCTACGCGACGCGTCGCTAAATACTGAAGGGCCTGTGGATCTGCGCAATACGGTCTCTGCAATACCGGCCGATTTCACCGCGCTGGAGCTGAGTTACCGTACGGAGCTTCAATACGGACAGCTTGAGTTAGGGCTCGGCGCTTCGCGGTTCGAGCTGTTAGAGTCCGGCGTGCGCGAGGACGATTCCCGTCTGTTTATCGGCTGGAGAATGCCCTTTTGACGGCAAATATCCGGTATTATTACGTCAATATAACGATGGATAAGCCAGCGCGTTGAGCGCGGTCTCGCACTGCGTTCACTGGCACAGAAGATTAATGCCCAAAAGTATACTCGTCCTTGTCATATCGGCGGCCTTGTCGTTGACGACTCCGGCCTTTGCTCAATCGGTTCCAACACCGACGCCGCAACAACTAGAGATGTTGCGAGCGTTACCGGCATCTGAGCGGCAGGCGCTGATGGCTCAGTTTGGCCTGAGTGCTGAGAGTTTCTCGCCTGAGCAGCGACTAGAATTTCCTGAACTGGTCATGTCTGTTTCGGAGCCAGATGATGCGTTCGAAGACGAGGAGCCAAGAGTAGCGGGCGGCGAGACTTTGGTAGTTTCGTTTGCGATCAGAGAAGCGCTTGATGTTCGCGACGTTGAGGCAGACCTCGAGCAACGCCCCGTGCTCGCAGCGCTTATTGGTACACGCACCTATGAAACAAACCGAGCGGGTTTGCTGGAGCTTGCCGGCGTTGGTGATTTTTCATTGGCGGGATTGACCGCTGAGCAAATTGCAACAAGGCTTGCTGCAGAAGACGACCTTCAGTACTTCTCGATAAGCGTCGAGATACTGCCACTGACCAAAACGGGCGTCGAAGCGCTGGCATATTTCGGTTATGACCTTTTTGAAGGTGTCCCGACGACGTTTGCTCCGGCGACCGACGTGCCGGTGCCAGCGAGTTATGTGCTCGGGCCGGGCGATGAGCTGCGTATTGATTACTTCGGCAAAGAGAACAACTCACAAACGGTCGTTGTCTCCCGCGATGGGATGATTATGCTGAATGAGCTTGGTCCGGTGTCTGTCGCTGGGCTGTCGTTCGATGCGGCTCGGGAAGAAATTATCGCTCGGGTGAGTGAGCAAAAAATCGGTGTTCGTGCCAGCGTTACGATCGGGGAACTTCGTTCCATAAGGATTTTTGTACTAGGCGATGTCAATCGTCCTGGTTCCTATGTTGTCAGCGGCTTGAGTACGATGACGAACGCCTTGTTCCTCTCTGGCGGCGTAAAGACGTCCGGCAGCTTACGGCGTGTTCAGTTAAAGCGCGCGGGTGAAGTGGTCGGCACCCTCGATTTGTATGATCTCCTTTTGCGCGGCGATACGCGACGGGATAGACGGCTGCGGCCGGGGGATGTCATTTTCGTTCCACCTGTTGGCGATCGTGTCGGCGTTGAAGGCGAAGTGGAGCGTCCGGCCTACTATGAACTCAAGACGCCGACGACCGCGGAAGAACTCGTGCGTGTCGCCGGAGGCTTGTCGTCTACGGCGATGGCATCCTCGGGGCGAATAGAGCGAATTTCTCTGAGAGGCGATCGAACGATTGTCAACGCGGACCTTACTACCGATGCTGGTGCTAAGGTGCGTGTCAAAGACGGGGACGTACTGCGTGTTTTCCCAGTGCTGGATCGGTTCGATGGGGCCGTGAGTGTGATGGGCCACGTTTTGCAACCCATTCGCTATCAGTGGCGAGATGGCATGCGGCTGAGTGATGTTGTCCCTTCTCGCGCGATATTGAAACCACGCGCTGACGTAGGCTATGTGTTGATTCGACGCGAGATCACCGAAGATGGTCAGGTTGAGGTGTTGTCGGCAGACTTAGCAGCTGCACTAGCCGTTCCTTCTGGTGAGAACAATATCGTTCTTCAGCCGCGTGATCGCGTGAACGTTTTTCCGCTGGACGAAGGGCGAGGAGCGGCTATTCGCAGCCTTCTCGATGAGCTTCAGTCTCAGGCGGGTCCCGAATCTGGCGCGCAGCGAATTGAAATAGCGGGCGCAGTCCGCGCACCTGGCGTGTATCCGCTTGAGAAAGGCATGCGTGTTAGTGACCTTGTCCGCGCAGGTGGAGGATTAACTGAGGCTGCATTTGTGCGTGATGCGGAGCTCACCCGGTACTTGGTGGATGAGAACGACAGGCGTGTGACGCGCTTGATCAATATCAATTTGCAGGCGGCGCTAGATCGCGATGAATTCGCTGACCAAGAGTTGTTGCCGTATGACAATTTGATGATTCGGGAAGTGCCGGAATGGCGTCAACAAGAATCGGTCCAACTTGAAGGCGAGGTTCGTTTTCCAGGTGTCTATCCGATCAAACGCGGAGAGACACTATCATCGGTCATTGCTCGTGCCGGAGGATTGACAGACCTCGCGTTTTCGGACGGTAGCGTTTTCACGCGCGAGTTGCTCAAGAAAAGGGAAGAAGAGCAGCTAGATGTGTTGATAGGTAGGCTGGAGGCTGATCTTGCGTCTTACTCACTCCAGGCGGTTGCAGCGGATGCAAGTGCGCAGCAAGCGTTTGCGCTTGGCCAAGGGTTACTTGCTCAGCTGAAGGAGACGCAGGCATCAGGCCGACTTGTGATCGATCTTGACAAGATTCTGTCGGGTGTTGGGATGGCAAGCGATATTCAGTTGCGCGATGGAGACAGGCTTATCGTGCCGCCGATCTCACAAGAGGTTACCGTGATTGGAGAAGTGCAATACGCCACGTCCCATGTGTATGACGATAGCTTAGATCGCAACGACTATATCTCGCGGAGCGGCGGAGTGACGCCCAAGGCCGATGACAAGAATATCTACGTCGTACGTGCCAATGGTGAAGTCATCGCAGGAACAGGCAGCCGATGGCTGCGTCGCGCAGGTGGTACAGAGATCTTGCCGGGCGACACTATTGTGGTGCCTCTAGATGCAGACAGGCTGGCGCCTCTGACGTTGTGGAGCAGTGTGACGCAGATCGTATATAACCTCGCGATTGCGATCGCTGCGGTGAATTCTTTCTAGGTCGGGGTCCATGACGAAGCAAGACGACTCATCGACACTTGTCGCGGTGCCCTTACTGTCGCTGGTCCGACAGTATTTTCTGCTGCCGACGGTTTTCGCGCTCCTTTTTGCAGGGCTAGCGCTTTTCTACGCGCTTTCTGCGACCAAGCTTTATAGGGCGGAAGTCACGCTGATGCCGGTTGCCGAGATCGATGGAGGCGGTCTTGGGGCGCTAGCCGGTAATCTTGGCGCTGTTGCATCTATTGCGGGGCTTGGTGCCAGTCAGGATGAGCGACAAGTCGAGGCTATCGCCACAATTAATTCTCGCTCCTTCCTTGCAGAGTTCATCGTGTCTCACAATTTGTTGCCGGTGTTGTTGGCGGATGAGTGGGATGAGGAGGCGCAACGCTGGGATGAAGAGCCCTCGTTGAACCAGGCTGTGGAGCGTTTCTCGGAGAAGGTATTTCTTTTTCGGCAAGATTCCGGCACCGGTATTTGCGAGGTCGCTATTGTTTGGCACGATCCGGCCGTTGCAGCGGCATGGGCCGAGCTAATTGTTGACGACATCAACACGCTTCTGCGCAACCGCGCTATCAAGGATACGGAGGCGCGGATACGCTTTTTGGAAGACGAGTTATCAAAGACGACGATCGTGCCGGTGTCCACCGCAATCTCTAGTCTGATGGAAAAACAAGTCCACAAAAGAATGATCGCGAATGTAACGGAGGACTATGCATTCCGGGTGCTCGATCCAGCAATGGTTGCCGATACAGATGACCCCTATTCACCACAACCCGTGTTGCTTGTTGCTGCTGGCTTGGTGCTTGGTTTGTTTTTCGGCATCTTCCTCGTAATCGTTAGGATTGCAAGGATAACCGTCCGCACTGAGTAGTCATGTGACTGCGAGTACGTCTCGGGCCTCCGCTGCTACGATTCACGTTAGATCAGATATTCTGGCGGCGGTTTGTCTGACAGTCATTGGTTTTGTTGGGTTATTGATTGGAAATGTCGGTCCTGACGATCGGCTGGTCATATCAGGGTTACCACTCAACACTTTCATCTATGTTTTCTTTTTTGCGGCGCTGTTTTATTCACAGCCAAGAAAAGATGATCTTCGTCTAATATTTCTGTACGCCGCACCATTGGCGTTGCTAGCGCCCACGATACTCTACAGCTACGATCAAGCGTACGGCCTCTTCAAGTATGCCAACCTTATTCTGGTCCAGATTTTCTGTTGCGCTTATTGGGTCAGCGCGATCAGAGTTGGTGGTTTGACGCTATGGCTGAAAACGCTCAACGCGATCCTGTTTTTCCTTATGATGGCGGCGTTGGTCTTTAAGCTGCGTTATGGGTTTTTTGATCGGCAAGTTCCTTTCTTCATGAACGGCCCAATTGTTTTTGGCAGGCTGATGGGCGTTGGTGTGATCCTGTCGATGGTTATTCATCGAGGATGGCTTCGAGTTGCATTGATCGCGCTATTCTTATTCGGTGTTTTTTGGTCCGCGTCGAAAGGTCCCATCCTTGCCACAATGGTCATTGTTTTTTTGGCGATGAACGTGGTCCTTTCTGTCAAGGGAAGGCTCATAGCCTTGGGGTTGATCTCCGTTTTCGTCGGTGGCGCGATTTGGGCGGCACTGGCATTTGGTGATGGTGATGCGGGTAGGATTGTGCTGTTGCTCGATCTTTTAACGATGGATCGAGAAGCGCTGGCTCAATCATCTTCGATTAGCATCCGAGCTTCCGTGTATTTGCAGTCGTGGGAGCTTGTTGCCTCGAAGCCGTTCGGTGTTGGTCTAGGCGGATGGGCGCCGGCCATTAGTGACCCGAAAAATCTATACTATCCACACAACCTGTTTCTCGAATTGTTTTCCGAGGCCGGTCTTTTTCTCGGCTTGGTCGCTCTAATCCCGTTTGTCGCGTTCGTGGTTTTTCCGAAAAGTCCGCTCAAGTACATCGCATTGTTTTTTCTCATCGTGCAACAGGTGAGTGGCGATTTGCTGGATGCGCGATACATCACGGTGTTTGGGTTTTTCGCGGTATGGGTCCACGCAAATGTCGGCGATCCCTCTTTGTCGATCCAAGATTCTGGGATAAGGGGTAATTTGTGGTGAGTTACCCCGGACGTGTCGCGAGTCTTTTTAAGATGATCGGACCGGGCATGGCACTGCGAGCATTCGCCATATGTTGCCGAATCATTTTTCTCCTTGTTGTTATTCCGGCGTTGGCGCCGACGGAGCTCACGCAATACTTCTTCATGGTGACATTGGCGCTCGTAATAGGGCGCTTGGTGTCGATGGGGGTTGATGAAGACTTACCGCTTCGCATTCGAGGAAACCGTATTCGTGCAGAACGGTATACCGTTCTTTACTTCCTATTGGTCGCACTAATTGTTCTCACCGCTTGTTCGCTTGCGTTTGCCGCGTGGCTAGGCGTTGTTTACCAATGGCACATCGTTCTTCTTTTGGCACTCGTGTACGCCGCGCAGTTTGTATTGGGTGGCATTGTCCGATCTGTTCGTGTGTTTGGCTTTGAGGTGTTGTGCAACCTTCATTGGGGGTTCTTTATCTGCGTCTCGCTGTTACTCACCAGGCCAAACGCGACAGGGTTGGCTTTGGCGATGGGAATGAGTTCTTTGGCGACTCACATGGTCGTTTTGGGAATCGTACGCGTGCCCGTACGTGTATATCGAAAAGACATAGCGCTTGGTTCGTTAGCGGCAGAGTTGGTGAGAAAGAGCTGGTCCAAGAGTGTTTCCGCTTTTTTGATGCTCGGAAACTTGCGTGGACTGGTGATGTGGCCACAACTGTTGCGGCCTGGTTTCGATTTGGATGACATCGCCTTTTCATTAATGATTGCGGAGGTCGCCAATCAAATCGGTATGATTGTCGTAAACCGTCGGTATACGGCTTATTGCGCCGATGGGCAACCGAGTAGCGCGAAGCTTAGCAATGCGCTCAAGGTGAGTGCATTGTTAATTGTTCTCTTCTTAGCCGCCGGAGGACTCACTGTGTATGCCGGGCCCGCGATTGTTCAGTTCGTTGGCATGAACTTAGCGCTGCCTTGGACGTACATGAGTATGGCCATTGCGGCCAATGGCTTTATGGTCGCATTCGTTTTGGTTCGTTATTCATTGTGGTCTTCCGTTGACTTTTCGTGGCCAGTCTTCTTAGCGGAAGTAACCTGCTTGTGCGGACTGATTACGATGGTACTCACCACGCCACTGGTTGTCTGGCTGCCCGCACTCATCGTGTTGTTTGGTGTGTTGTTTGGCGTAGGCGCTTTGATTGGGGCTAAGCAAGTCAAAGATATTGAGGCTAGCACGAGCTAAGTCTCTTGCTTTCGTTTAACCCAGCGCCACGTCACAGCACATGCCTAAACGATCTAGCGGTTGAGTTTTACTCGACAATTTTTCATGCCGAGTTTGGCTTGTTTAACGCGGCGAAACTGCTTGGCTCATCAATACAACGCAAGTATGATCTCGGCTGATTGTTGGAGTGAGAAAGACCGGTGTCTAAGCTCGAAGATTCAAAGACCGAGCCGTCTAAGGTGCTATCCGTTGTCATCCCATGTTTTAACGAGGCTAGAAACATCCGTGATTGCCTGGTTTCGCTGAAAGATAACGAAATTGATTTCGACACTGTCGAGTTCCTGTTAGTCGATGGCGACAGCACGGACGAGACCGTTGCGACGGCGTTGTCGGTAGAGGGTTTGAGTGTCCGGTGTGTGCGAAATCAAGAGCGAATTAAGCCGGTGGGCTTGAATATCGGTATTCGAGAGGCACTAGGTGAATTTATCATGCGAATCGATGCGCACTGTACATACGCCCCTGGATACATCGACAAAATTGTGGCGGCGCTCAAGGCTGAAAAAGCCGACAATGTTGGTGGTGTTCAGCTTGCAAGGGCACACGGAGATGAGTTTTTCGCTGAAGCGATAGCGACTACCGTTAGCCACCCGCTAGGGATGGGTAATGCGATGCATCGTATGGATCTACTATCTAGTCCGACGTATGTCGATACGGTTTTTTGCGGTTGTTATCGACGAGACGTGTTCGAGAAGGTCGGGTTTTTTAATGAGCGGCTGATCAGGACGCAAGACAGAGAATTCAATCAACGCTTACTCGATGGTGGTGGGCTAATTCTCCTGCTTCCGGATGTGCATGCTTATTATCGGCCGCGAACTCGTCTATGGGATCATACCCGCTGGACGTACAACGGTAGCTTTTGGCTGTCCTACGCTGCCAAATTTACGAACGTGAAGATGGTACGCCTGAGGAACTTCATACCGGCGGCTTTCGTTTTGTATTTGGTCGCATTGGTGCTGAGCGGCATCGTTGAGGTTTCACCAATTGTTAGGCTGATCTCTTTTTTACCATTGATTGTTTATGGGGGTTTGCTGGGATTCTTTGCGATACGTCAGTCTATTGCTAGACGACGATTGCGTTTAGCGCTGACATTTCCAATGATCGTTATTGCCACTCATCTTAGTTACGGTGTCGGCAGTATTTTAGGATGGATTAAACGACATGTCTGATAGCGTAGGTAGTGAGCTTAAGTTTCGTTTTTACAGGGGAAGAGTCGGTCTGGCGCAGATGCTGCGCGCACTCGGGATTGGTGATGGTGACGAAGTCATAACGCAAGCCTACACCTGTGTCGCTGTTCCTGAAGGCATCATGTCAATAGGCGCAACGCCGGTCTATGCGGACATTCTTCCAGATCATGTGAACCTTGATCCGTCGAGCGTTGAGGAAAAGATCTCCAGCGCAACGCGTGCGATCATCGTTCAGCATACATTTGGCTATCCGGCAGCATTAAGCCGGATTATGTCGATTGCCGACCGACATGGCATACCGGTTATTGAAGATTGTTGTCATACGCTTTCGTCGGAACATCAAGGGCAGCGAGTGGGTACATTCGGCGTCGGTGCTTTTTATTCATTCGAATGGGGTAAGCCTATTGCGTCTGGCGTTGGCGGTGCGGTGCTTCTGAATAACGATACACTGGTTGAGGCAATGGACACACAGTGCGACAGCCTGATCACACCGTCATTCGTTCGTGGCCTTAAAGTTCAGTTGCAGTACATGGTTTTTAGGGTGCTTTATCGCCCAGCGAATTACTGGTTCCTGAAAGATCTCTTTGCGCGCTTATCCAAGCTGAAAGTTGTTGAAGGGAACTACAATCCAATTTCTGCGGATGATCCGTCAGAGGAGTTTTCATTTTCAATGTTGCCGGCGGTGAGCCGTAGAGTAGATGCTAGATTGGCGCGGCTCGATGAATCCACGCATCGGGCACTTTCGGCCGCGGAGCAGGTCGGCGCTGTTATCAAAGAGGCCGGGTACGAGCCGCCGGTTGTAGACCAAGGTGATCTTGCGGTACCAGCGCGTATTCCTTTCGCTGTTGAAGACAAGGCACGCCTCCTTGCATTGGCGCGTGAACTACGCACCGAAGTCGCCGAATGGTACAGCACGCCGATTCATCCTCTCGGAGCCAATGACCAACATATGGTCGGGTACGCATCGGGAGAGTGCAAAGTCGCAGAAGCGGCGTGTCAGTCGTTTGTCAGTCTCCCAGTGTTTGGCGTGACGCCACGCTACTTGGACGACCTAGCGACCTTGCTGCAGAGGGCAAAGCGCTAACTCACCATTTTGGTGCCGCTGGGGCTGCGCCAGGCGCTAGTGATGCAGCATTATGTGGCGGCCTAATTATGTAGCAAACCCATGCGCACCAGACTATAATTGCAGTTTCAAGTAACGAGTGTCTGCTTGCCATTGGGATTCCAATGGCGCACCGTCAAACAGCCTCATGACGCATACGGTCTTTAATCCTCGGTCTCCTGAGATCGCCAGGTACTGTGCTGCAGTGCATGCCGCGGAGATCCCGGATGGATTTCTCCCGTCATTGGGCCAGAGATTCCTTTCGTTGCTCTATCAACACTTCGCGCGTGCGGAAAACACGTTCCTCGTGGTCGCTTTGGACGATGGCGATAGCGTGCTCGGGTTCCTTTGCGGCTCTCTCGGCACCGGCGGGGTTTATAAGAGCTTCGTGAAGGCCTACGGCTTCAGAGCAGTGGCTGCTTTATTTCCAAAACTACTCATGCCGTCAGTGTTGCGGCGGATATTTGAGACGCTCGCATACCCATCACGTACAGACGACCTCGAGTTGCCGGATGCGGAAATTCTGAATTTTTGTGTTCGAGCCGATTCACAAGGTGCCGGGATTGGACGGGCGCTTTTTGAGGCGAGTATGGAGGCCTTCCGGCAGCGAGGCGTTGACGCAATAAGAATCGTAACGGGTGAACGGCAACAGAGTGCGCAACGTTTTTACGAAAAAGTTGGCGCGAGCTTACACACAACGTTTTCGGTTCACGGGCAAGAAAAATCTTTAGCTTACGTTTATCAACTTTAGTTCGGAGTTGTTTATATGAAAGTCCCCTTTTATGACTATACCCACACTTTCCTAAGCCACAAGCAGAAGATCATGGAGATCTTCGAGGATGTTTCCAGCCGCGGCGCATACATCATGCAACAGGAGCTAAAAGACTTTGAAACCGATCTTGCAGCTTATACAGGAGCTTCGTTTGCGGTCGGTGTGGCGAATGCAACGGATGCGATGGAGATGTTCCTGAAGGCCAAAGGTATTGGTCCAGGTGACGACGTTTTGGTGTGTTCACACACGATGGTCGCGACCGCGAGTGCTATCGCGATGGTTGGTGCGAGGCCAATACCTGTCGAGGTACATTCTGATGGGCTCATGGATATTGAACACGCTCAGTCTGTGCTGACTGCTGAAACGAAGGCGATCATGCCAACGCAGTTAAACGGACGAACCATGGATATGGGGCCGGTAATCGCATTCGCAGAAGAAAATGAGCTTATGCTTTTCGAAGATTCCGCACAGGGTCTTGGGTCCAAGTTTGAGGGTCGCGCAGCAGGCACATTCGGAATCGCAGGATGTCTGAGTTTTTATCCGGCAAAGACTTTGGGTTGTTTTGGCGATGGCGGCGCGATTCTTTGCAGCGACGAGACGCTATATGAGGATCTCATCATGATGCGAGATCATGGCCGTGGGGCGGATGGAAACGTTCACCTTTGGGGACGGAACTCGCGCCTCGACAATGTGCAAGCGGCCATCCTGCATTACTTCCTTAAAGATTTCGATGAAGTGGTAGAGAGACGCCGGGATATTGCTAGGCAGTACGAGCAGAAATTGGGTGGCTGTGAGGGGATTGTCTTGCCTCCGAGTCCCGACGCCGACGACGGACATTTCGATTCCTTCCAGAATTACGAAGTGCTTGCTGACAAACGAGATGCATTGAAAGCGCATCTCGCCGATTCGAACGTTGGGACAATTATCCAGTGGGGCGGTCGCGGTCTGCATCATTTCGAGAAGCTCGGGATGCAAGCAGACTTGCCGAAAACCGACGATTGGTTCGAGAAGTGCTTGATGTTGCCGATGAACATGTCGGTGACCGACGAGCAGGTTGAGTATGTCTCGAATACTATCTTGGCCTTCTATCAATAGGCGCTTTGATCATGACGACTGAAGAATTAGCAGCACGACTTCGTCAGCATGTCGTGCGAATGACCAACGCCGGCAAGAGCTCTCATGTCGCATCATCCTTATCGATGGCCGACATCATTGCAGTGCTCTATGGTCACGCGATGAACATTGATCCTAAGGATCCCGAGAAGCAAGACCGTGATCGGTTTATTTTGAGTAAAGGGCATGCGGGTGCCTGTGTTTATGCAGCCTTGGCGGAGCGCGGTTTTTTTGACGTCGAAAGGTTAAAGACCCACTACCAAAATGGATCGATCCTCAGTGGTCATGTTTCTCACAAAGGTGTTCCTGGTGTCGAGTTCTCGACAGGGTCGCTTGGCCATGGACTGCCTGTCGGTGTTGGGCTTGCTAAAGCAGCGAAGCTTGACGGTTCACCGAGCAAGACCTTTGTTGTTCTTAGCGATGGCGAGTGCGACGAAGGGTCGAATTGGGAAGCGATTATGTTTGCTGCGCACCACAAGCTCGACAACTTGGTGGCAGTGGTGGACTACAACAAGATTCAGAGTCTTGCTTCGGTTGCTGACACATTAGCGCTAGAGCCTTTTGTTGGAAAATGGCAGAGCTTTAATTGGCACGTCAGAGAGGTGGACGGCCATGATCACGCTCAACTGATATCAGCGTTGGAATCCGATCACGAGGGTCAGCCGTTAGTCGTTATTGCGCACACGACGAAAGGCAAGGGGGTCTCCTTCATGGAGAATAGTGTGTTGTGGCACTACCGAAGCCCACAGGGTGACGAGTTCGATGCTGCCATCAAGGAGTTGTACGAGTCATGAGAGATGCATTCATCGCGCGACTGACCGAGCATGCCAAGGCTGATCGAGATATTGTCCTTGTCACAGGTGATCTTGGGTTTGGCGTGTTAACTGATTTCGCGAAAAATTACCCAGAGCAGTTCATCAACGCCGGCGTCGCCGAACAAAATATGACGGGCCTTGCGACAGGATTGGCATTAGCTGGGAAGACAGTCTTCACGTACTCGATAGCCAATTTCCCGATCCTGCGTTGCCTCGAGCAAATTAGAAACGACGCGGCGTACCACGATGCCAACGTCAATGTTGTCGCTATCGGCGGCGGGTTTAGCTATGGCGCTTTGGGTATGTCGCACCATGCGACAGAAGACCTTGCCATTATGAGAGCGCTCCCACAGGTGACTGTTTTGTCACCAGGGTGTTTGTGGGAAACAGAGGAAATCACCTCGGCGCTACCGAAGATTCCAGGTGCTTGCTACTTTCGTTTAGACAAGTCACACGCCGGAAGAACAGGTCGGGAAGGGGAAAAGCTTGAGATTGGTAAAGCACGCCAGCTGCGAGAAGGCAGTGACGTTACGCTGCTGACAACCGGTGGCATTCTTGGCGAAGCGATCGCGTGCGCAGATAGTCTCGCCAGCAAAGGCGTAACCTGCGATTTATTCAGTTACCACACCATTTCGCCGTTTGATGAGCAGTCTATGTTGTCGTCTCTTGAGAAGACGGGCTGCCTTGTCACCTTGGAAGAACATGTACTGACTGGCGGGCTAGGCAGTATTGCGGCGGAGGTATGCTTAGATGCGTCGGTCTATCCGAAAAAGAGCAAGCGCCTGGGGATTACGGGTGGTTATTGCTCCAAGGTTGGTGACCAAAACTATCTAAGAGGTGTCTACGGATTAACAGCTGCTGATGTCGAAGCATCTATTTTGCAGACTCTAAAAGGATAATCGGTTTGAAACGTCTTTTTGATTTTTTCGCATCGTTGTCGGGCCTAGTGGTTGCGAGTCCGATACTTATATTGTTCTCGATTTTGGTGTGGCTTCAGGATTTCAAATCACCGTTCTATATCGCGCCTAGAGTTGCTAAGGGCGACCGCCGGTTCGACATGGTGAAGTTGCGCTCCATGGTTATGAATGCCGACAAGAGTGGGGTGGCATCAACATCTGCGAGTGACCGGCGCATCACGCCCATTGGCAAACTAATTCGCAAGTTGAAGCTTGACGAGCTGACCCAGCTTTGGAATGTGTTGTGGGGGCATATGAGTCTGGTTGGTCCGCGTCCGCAAGTCGCTCAAGATACGGCGTTATACACCGACGAAGAAAAGAAGCTTTTAGCAGTGCGTCCCGGCATCACCGATTTCTCATCAATCGTGTTTTCCGATGAGGGCGATATTCTTGCGGGAGCCGAGGATCCCGATCTTCGCTACCAACAGTTGATTCGACCTTGGAAGAGTCGGTTGGGTCTGTTCTACATTGAGAAGCGGAGCTTTCTCACAGACCTGCGACTGATCCTATTAACGGTAAGAAATTCGGTGGATAGGCGTGGTACCCTGCTAGCGGTAGCAGAAATTGTTGAGCGACTCGGCGGCAGCGAGGAGCTGGTTAAAGTTTGTAGAAGAGATGAGCCTTTGGCTCCGCATCCGCCTCCGGGCTCGTCGGAAGTGTTTGTGAAAGACAAAACGTAATGTAAGGATTCGGTCGCCGCTCGTTTATCGATTTCGATTGACGACTTCGGGTGCATTGGAGGCATACCGTGTTAAAGGTTAGTGAAAACCGGTTAGAACTGATTCGTCGTAGACTCTTGCGAATGCCACGCCGGGGCAAGCGCTTCTTGTTGCTCGGTTTAGATGTCATTGCGCTGACCTTAGTTGTCTGCGGTGCTCATGCACTGATTATTCAGTCTTGGCCTAACCAATCTTACCTAGGCTGGTTCTCAGCTTATTTCGCTTTGGTTGTTCTACCAGCAACGCGTCTGCTCCGTTTTTATAAGTCTATCGTTAGGTTCGTTGGTGTGGATCTTGTCTCCGCAGTTTGGCGGATGGCTTTGGTAATGACGATCGGCGCGTTCGCCATTACGTTCTGGCAGTTCGGTGCATTGGATGCATTACGCCTTGCTTGCGTTGTTTTTCTTGCTTCTTGTTTTTGGCTAGCCGGGTCTAGGTTTTTTGGGCGTTTGTTCATGAACAAGCGTGGACGACATCGGGAGTCGGTCATCATATACGGGGCCGGGGAAGGCGGTATTCGACTTGCCGCATCGCTGAGTAACTCGCACCGTTTTTTTCCAGTTGCCTTCGTTGATGACAATCCGGCGATGCGAAGCTCACGTATCGATGGACTTGAGGTGTTTCGCCCCGCAGACATCGCCGAGCTTGTTGAGAACACGAGCGCGAAGCGGATATTGTTAGCGCTGCCCAGCGCGCCAAGAAGCGAGCGAAAACGTATTCTCGATCGACTCGAACCTCTGGCGATACGGGTGCAGACGATTCCTGATGTTGGCGACCTCATTTCGGGGAAAATGCGCGTCGATGATGTTCGAGATGTGGCTGTTGAGGATTTGCTCGGTCGGGATCCAGTTCCGCCAGAACGAAACTTACTGGAACAGGAAAATCGAGGGCGTGTCGTACTCGTAACCGGCGCAGGTGGATCCATTGGTTCGGAGCTATGTCGTCTCGTTCTCAAGTTAAGACCGACAAAGCTGATTCTCGTTGAGCGATCAGAACTAGGTCTTTACAACATTGAGAAAGAGCTGCATGCAGAAATCCGAAAGGAAGACTTGTCGGTAGACGTTATTGCATTCCTGGCTTCGGTTCAGGATGAGCAGCGAATGAAAGCGATTTTTGCCAAGTACAAGGTGGATACCGTCTATCACGCGGCCGCCTATAAGCATGTGCCGATTGTCGAGCACAACGTGTTTGAGGGAATCGACAACAATACGTTTGGAACGTTGGCGACGGCGAGGGCGGCGATCGAAGCCAACGTCAAGCGATTTGTTCTGGTGTCAACCGACAAAGCGGTTAGCCCGACGAACGTCATGGGCGCATCGAAACGATTAGCCGAGATGGTGCTTCAAAGTCTCGCGGCAACGAAGCCAGCCACCGTGTTCTGTATGGTTAGGTTTGGTAATGTTCTCGCGTCTTCTGGATCAGTGGTGCCTCTTTTCAGAGAACAAATCCGGTCTGGCGGGCCGGTTACCGTCACTCATCCCGAAATTACGCGTTACTTCATGACCATACCGGAGGCTGCACAGCTAGTCATTCAGGCAGGTGCGCTTGCCAATGGTGGTGAGGTATTCGTCTTGGATATGGGCGAGCCGGTGAAAATCATCGATCTCGCGGTGAGAATGATTCACTTGATGGGCCTGGAGGTCATGACCGACAGTGCCGATGGTGATGTTGAAATCGTCTTCTCAGGACTACGACCGGCTGAAAAACTCTACGAAGAGCTATTGATCGGTAGCAGTGTCAGCGGCACGCCTCACCCCCGTATCATGCAGGCGAGCGAACAATTCCCCAGTGAAGACCGTTTGCGGGATGTTTTGGAGTCGCTGCGAGCGGCAATGAAAACCAGTGATTTCGCTGCGCTTCGCAACATACTGCTGGAAACGGTCGAAGGTTATCAGCCGACAGGTCCAATCGAAGACCTGTTGCTTTCTGACAGAGGACCTGATGCGTCGAGTGGCAAGGTCGCCCAGATCGAGCGCTACCGCCAATAAGACTGAGGTTTTACTAAGTTAGTTTTTGCGACATGCGTACATCTGTGGTTATGCGACTCTTGATACAATCACGAAATAATATTCTGGTTTGGCTCTAAAGAGACTAACACTCTATGAAAATAACAATATTCGGCTCGGGTTATGTCGGCCTAGTGACCGGCGCGTGTATGGCGGAGATGGGCAATGATGTTGTCTGCGTTGACATCGACGCGGAGAAAGTCGCCCGCTTAAACGACGGTGAGGTTCCGATCTATGAGCCCGGGCTCGACGCTTACATTGAGCGTAATGCGGCTGCTGGCAGGCTGAAATTTACCACCGATGTCGCCGAAGGTGTGGATCACGGTATTTTTCAGTTCATCGCGGTGGGCACTCCGCCGGATGAGGATGGATCTGCTGATCTTCAGTATGTACTCGCCGTTGCAGAGTCGATCGCAACGCATATGGACGACTACAAGGTTGTCATTGATAAGTCGACAGTGCCGGTTGGCACCGCAGACAAAGTGGCAAACAAAATTAAGGAGACGCTTGCATCCAGGGGCGTTTCGCACGAGTTCGATGTGGTCTCAAATCCCGAGTTCTTGAAGGAAGGTGCGGCGATTGCTGACTTTATGAAGCCAGATCGGATTGTGATCGGTACCGACAATCCGCGCACCGGTGAGCTGCTTCGTGCGTTGTATGAGCCTTTCAACCGAAATCATGATCGGCTCATTGTGATGGATGTGCGATCCGCCGAGCTGACCAAATACGCAGCGAACGCCATGTTGGCGACAAAGATCAGCTTCATGAATGAGTTAGCTAATTTGGCTGAGCGCTTTGGTGCGGACATAGAGAAGGTTCGTGTTGGCATAGGATCTGACCCCCGTATTGGCTATCACTTTATTTACCCTGGTGCCGGTTACGGCGGCTCATGTTTTCCGAAGGACGTGCAAGCGCTGGCACGATCGGCCAAGCAGGTTGGCTATGACGCTGAGCTTTTAAATGCGGTTGAAGCCGTCAACTATCGTCAGAAGCAAACGTTGTTCTCAAAACTCGCCAAACACTATGACGGCGAGCTTGCTGGCAAGACGATTGCAGTTTGGGGCTTGTCATTCAAGCCGAAAACGGATGACATGCGAGAAGCCCCGAGCCGTGTCCTGATCGAGGCTTTGTGGGAGGCAGGTGCGAAGGTGCAAGCCTATGACCCGGAAGCTAGCGAAGAGGCGCTTCGAATCTATGGGGAGCGGAACGATCTTACATTGACCGAGTCAGCTGCAGACGCTTTGACCGGCGCAGATGCATTAGTGATCGTGACGGAATGGCAAGAGTTCCGCAGCCCGGACTTTTCTCTATTGGCTGGCACGCTTGCAGATAAACTGATTGTCGATGGTCGCAACCTGTATGACCCTGCCGTCGTGGCGAATAGTGGATTGCAATACTACGCGGTAGGCCGAGGGCTGAGCGTCCGAGACTTCACCGGGGATTCGCAATGAACACCATAGCGGTCACGCCTGTAATTCTCTCTGGTGGTTCAGGGAGTCGACTATGGCCGTCATCCCGTGCCAGCTATCCCAAGCAGTTGCGGGCAATGGTCACGAATAACACGATGCTTCAAGACACGGCGCTCCGAGCCAGCACACTTAACGATGTCACGAGCCCCATTGTCGTTTGTAACGACTCGCATCGCTTCAAAGTCGCTGAACAGCTGCAGGCGCTCGGCCTCAAAGCGGATATTATTCTGGAGCCGGAGGGAAAGAATACGGCGCCAGCGGTTGCTCTCGCCGCAGCCCATGCGCTCCAGTCGAAAGGTGAAAACGCCTTACTATTGATCATGCCAGCTGATCACGTGATCGCTGATGAGTCAGCATTCGCTGACTCAGTGCATGCTGGTATAGACGCAGCGCTCGCTGGCGATTTAGTGACATTCGGGATCGTGCCTGACCGACCGCACACTGGCTACGGCTACATCAAGGCGGCAGCAAGTGGTAGCGACGCGGTTGCTGTTGAGGCCTTTGTTGAAAAGCCAGATCTTGAGACGGCGACGCAATACGTTGGCAGCGGCCAGTACTTTTGGAATAGCGGGATGTTTCTTTTCCGGGCTGATGCTTTTATTGAAGAGCTCAAGCGATGGCAGCCAGCGATTGCCGACGCCGCATGCTCGAGCATTGATCAGTCGGTAGTGGATCTAGATTTTATTCGGCCGGAAGCAGAGTCTTTTTCACAATCGCCCTCCGATTCGATTGATTATGCTGTCATGGAGAAAACCGACAACGCTAAAGTCGTGCCGATGAATGCAGGCTGGAGTGATGTAGGTTCATGGCCATCGCTTCAAGAGGCAAGGGGCGTCGATGAGAACGGCAATGCACTTGGCGGCGATGTCCTCCAAGCAGATTGCAAAAATAGTTTACTGCTGGCGGAGAGTAGGCTCGTCGCCGCTGTGGGGCTCCGTGACCATGTTGTTGTCGAAACCAAAGATGCTGTTTTGGTCGCACCAAAAGCGCAGGCAGAGGATGTCAAAAAACTCGTTGATCAGTTGAGGGAGGAGAAACGGCCGGAGGCGCTTGAGCATCGGCAAGTCTTTAGACCCTGGGGCAGCTATGACAGTGTCGACGCTGCTGAAACCCACCAGGTCAAGCGGCTGATCGTAAAACCGGGTGCGATTCTGTCCCTGCAGCGTCATCGGCATCGCGCTGAGCATTGGGTTGTCGTGAAGGGCACGGCACGCATTACGCGCGACGATGAGGTGTTCGATCTCAAAACAAACGAGTCTACCTACATACCAATTGGTGCCATTCACCGCATTGCCAACGTTACGGAAGAGCCCGTACATATTGTCGAGGTTCAGTGTGGTGATTACCTTGGCGAGGATGACATAGAACGTTTTGAGGACAATTACGGCCGTGAAGGCACTAATACCTAGCGGACTTAAGAGAAACTCGTCCACCAAATAGAGATTTTGCTAACTGGGAGAGGCCATGCCAATTTCCATTCCTTCGTTTAAAGCCTATGACATTCGCGGTCGGTTGCCCGATCAACTAAACGAGGAGATTGCCTATCGTATCGCTAATGCGACCGCCCAGTTTCTCGACGCAAAAACGATGGTTCTGGGTCGTGATATTCGCCTGAGTAGTCCTGGGATCGCCGATGCTATCGCGCGCGGGTTCCAGGATGCTGGTGCGGATGTGTTGGACGTGGGCTTAGGTGGGACCGAAATGGTCTACTTTGCAACCGGGTCACTTGGTGCTGACGGCGGTATCATGGTCACTGCTAGTCACAATCCCAAAGACTACAACGGGCTCAAGATCGTCCGTGAAGAAGCGCGGCCGATCAGTGCTGATAGCGGACTCAAAGACATTCAGGCCCTTGCGGAAGCTGATGAGCGACTCGTCGTGGAGCAGCGCGGTGAGCGGCGGTCTGTTGATATCGTCAAGGACTATGTAGCTCATTTGTTGAGCTATGTGGATGTTGATTCACTCAAGCCGCTAAAAATTGTGGTTAACGCTGGCAACGGTGGTGCAGGTCTTGCGTTGGACTGGCTGGAACCTCACTTGCCGTTCGAGTTCGTCAAGATCAACCACGAGCCGGACGGACATTTCCCCAATGGCGTACCGAATCCAATGTTGATAGAAAACCGCGAAGCAACCGCGAAAGCGGTCATTGCTCACGGTGCGGATATTGGCGTCGCATGGGATGGTGATTTCGATCGATGCTTTTTATTCGATGAGCAAGGCGGTTTCATTGAAGGCTACTATATCGTTGGCTTACTCGCCGAGAGCTTGCTCGCATTGAATCCCGGCGCTGGGATTGTGCATGATCCACGCCTTACCTGGAATACGATCGAGCTTACAGAAGAAGCAGGTGGTCGCATTATTCAGAGCAAGTCGGGTCATTCATTTATGAAAGAGGTCATGCGCAAGGAAAATGCGCTGTACGGTGGTGAAATGAGCGCTCATCACTACTTCCGTGACTTTTTCTACTGTGATAGCGGCATGGTGCCATGGCTTGTTGTGGCTGGGCTTCTTAGCACGCGCGGCGAGACGCTATCTTCGATGGTTGAAGCAAGAATTCAGCGGTTCCCCGCAAGTGGTGAGATCAACAGGCGCGTCGACGACGCAGACGCGGTCATGGAAGCAGTTCGTGAGTTGTATATGGCTGAAGCCATTGCAAGTAATGATGTCGATGGAATCAGTTGCGAGTATGCGGATTGGCGATTCAACCTCCGTAAGTCGAACACCGAGCCGGTCATCCGTCTAAATGTCGAAAGTCGAGGCGATATCGCGTTGATGCATGAGAAGACAAAGGAGCTTTTGGCGCGTATTGGCGGAGAGCCTGCCTAAGTTCACATCGCCACACGTGAGACAGGTCACAGGTTTGCAACAGCAACCCGGTTACAATAGTTAAGTTAAAAATTATAAAGCGCGTTGATCAAGAAGGTTTGTAGCGATTTCTCACGCGACCTTCTCTAATTGATGCCGGACCGGGCTGCGATGACCATTAGGATTTTCGATCACCACGTACATATTGCTGTGCTACTGCTCGCGGCGGCGGAATTCGCTGTGTGTGTGCTCGCAATTGCTGGTGGCCATTGGTTGGCGGATTCGATTGATGCCCATTGGGCGCACAACGACAACCACTTTTCTATCTGGTGCGCTGCTTTATCCGCTTTCGTGATATCGCTTGCGCTTGCCGCGATGGGTCTCTATCGGCTGGCCTTGCGCGCGACAATGACAGGAATCGCAGCGAGAGTGATCGTCGCCGTTGTATTAACGGGGCTGTTCTTACCCTTTGTCTATTACTTCATCCCATCGCTGTATCTGCACCCGCTGGTGATGACGTTCTCTGCGGCGCTGCTGATTGTCGGCATCCTTATCGTTCGGTATGGGTTCTCCAAGGTCGTCGATGAGAATTTCTTCAAGCGTCGTGTACTCGTGATCGGCGCTGGTAAGCGTGCGGAGCAATTCCTGACACTGCGTCGGCAAGCCGACCAGCGCGGATTCAAGTTGGTTCGCTACATCAGTATGGAAGGCGACTCTGGGAGCGGCGCACTGCCTGAGAAGCGTGTGCGGCCAATGCCGGAGAGTCTCTACGACTACGCGAGCAAGCATAAGGTCGATGAGATCGTCATTGCCATGGACGATCGTCGAGGGAAGCTGCCTGTGCGACAGCTCCTTGAGTGCCGTCTTCAGAGCATCGACGTAACCGATGTCGTCAGTTTCCTCGAGCGTGAGACGGGCAAGATCAACTTATCGCTAGTGAGCCCGAGTTGGCTGATATTCGAAAGCGGTTTTCGACGCAAGTTTGGCCGACGTGTGGCCCAGAGAATTTTCGATCTTGTCGCGAGCTTGTTGGTCTTGATACCCGCTTCACCGGTGATGCTTGTCGCCGCTATCCTTATCAAGCTAGAAGATGGTGGCCCCGTCTTTTATCGACAACGTCGTGTGGGGCGCAACAACGTCAATTTCAACGTTCTGAAGTTTCGCAGCATGCGTGTCGATGCAGAGAAGCCGGGTCAAGCGGTCTGGGCGAAGAAGGACGATGATCGTGTGACGAAAGTCGGGGGCGTGTTCCGCAAGACTCGGATTGATGAGTTGCCGCAGCTTCTAAATGTGTTGGCGGGCACGATGAGCATCGTCGGGCCGCGACCTGAGCGACCGGAATTCGTTGAGCAGCTCTCGGAGGAGTTACCGTACTACCTCGAGAGACACCGCGTCAGACCGGGAATTACCGGTTGGGCACAGATGTCTTATCCTTACGGATCGTCATCGAAAGATGCATTCGAGAAATTGCAATACGATCTCTATTACGTGAAGAACAGAACCATCCTTCTTGATGTCATGATTCTGCTGCAAACGGCTGAAGTCGTATTGTGGCAAAAAGGCTCGCGTTAATCGCCGCCGCTCATTCCGTGTTAGCGTAGGCACATGAGCCTTGTCACCACCGCCTATCTGATCGCTGCTTTGGCCTTCGCTTTGCTCGCCACAGCGTTGCTTGTGAGCCGTCGGCGTGGATGGCCATTCAATTACTTGCTCGGCGCATGCTTGCTGCTGGTCGCGTGGGCGACCCTAATGGTATTCGAGATGGTGGAAGCATTCGATACCAATGTTCTCGTCATTGGCGATGCGCTGCATGCTTTTGCGTTGCTACTTTTTCTAGGGCAGCTGATCGGCAAGAGTGGAGACGGCCTTTGGCAGAAGGCGTTTCAGTTCGGGCCGTGGCTGGTTCCGCTGGTCGCGCTAGCCTTGGTTTTTTCGGGCGATGCGGATGTGTCAGACAAGATCGCACTGGCGCTGTACCTAAACATTGGACTGTCGTTAGTAGGCCTGTTAGCAACTGAGCAGGTATTTAGAAACGCCGGCGTTATGAAGCGCAAAGCAGCCTCGTTGTTGGCATTCGCTTTTGCTTTGGTGTTTGTTTTCGATCTTTTCGTTTATTCGAATGCGATCATTGTTCAAGTTGTGAATGTCGAACTTTGGGCGGCGCGTGCATTCGTCAATGCGCTGGCTGCCCCATTGATTTTCGCTGCGTTGCGTCGCGAGACAAACTGGCAATCAGGCTTATTCGTCAGTCGCCAGGTGGTGTTCTATTCCGCCAGCCTCATCGGGGTCGGTGTCTATCTGATTCTGATCGCTTTCGGTGGTGCGTTGGTGCAACGCTTCGGCGGAGAGTGGGGCGATGCGTTAAAAGTCGCGGTCTTCGTCATCGGCATTGTGTTCTTGATGATGGTGCTCTTCTCTCGCGGCATCCAGCGTCGTTTCAAGGTGTTTCTCGCGACGCATTTTTATGCCAAT
>JBCAZE010000163.1:0-6750 GCA_039700805.1 Pseudomonadota bacterium
ACTGCCGTACCTCATCGAGCATCGTTGGCGTCGGTTTACCCGGGCTAAATTCACGGGCAATGACGCTTGTGCCTTTCGGAATGGTTCGCGCTTCAATTTCCGATTGGACACCAAAGGCTTGTTTCACCGAGCCAGAGAGCTCTTTGAATTTCGCCGCGTCCATCTCTGAGAAAGCGAGCAGCAATACAAAGAAGCACATCAGCAGTGTCATCAGATCCGCGAAAGTCATTACCCACGCGGGGACGCCACCACCTTCTTCTTTTGCCGGTGCCTCATCCATCGGCGACTAGTTCTCTTCTTTTGTTCGCAACGACTTTGGTAGATACGCCTCGAGCATGCTCTCGATGACTCTGGGGTTCTGACCTTCCTGGATCGATAAGAGGGCGTCGATGATGAGACGTTTGCGGTCTTTCTCTTCTACGCTTCGGAGTGCGAGTTTGTCGGCGACGGGGATCGCGAACATATTCGCCAGAATCGCGCCGTACAGAGTTGTTAACAGGGCGACCGCCATAGCAGGGCCGATCTGCTTGGGGTCATCCATATTGGAGAGCATCTGTACCAGACCGATCAGTGTGCCGATCATGCCCATCGCTGGGCCGACATCGCCAATGGCCTTGAAAATATCCTGGCCTTCGGTGTGACGCTGCAGTGTCAACATCATGTCTTTCTGCAACATCGTGCTGACCACTTCCGCTTGATGACCGTCGATCAGTAGGTTCACGCCGTTCTGCATGAACTCATCCTCGATCTCAGCTTCTTCGAGCGCCAGGATGCCGCCCTGCCGAGCTGCCTTGGCGAGCTCAACTGACTTCTCGATCAACTCCTGTTGCGTGGCTAATTTGAACATGAACGCTTTGGCCGCGATCTTTGCCGCGCCCAAGAACTGCTTCAAGCTGAACTTCATCATGACCACCATAAAGGTGCCCGCAAAAACAACGATCAGCGAAGGCCCGTTGATAAATGTGCTGACCGATCCGCCCAAAAAGATGGAGGCGAATATCACGGCAAAAGCTCCTATGAGCCCGATCAGTGTGGCGAGATCCAAAGAATTCCCCTCCAGGTCAACAGATAAACGCACGCTGTGCCGTACAAGTGGCACCGCGCATACGTCTGTTTATCGGCGTCGCATGCGTAAGCTTTAGTGCTCGTTTGATCGGTACTCGAGAGTTTTCAACGGAGACAGAGGACGAATTCACCCTATGCGGTGATCTTGTTTTTTACATAACATTACCGATTTTCGTTCACGCACCTTCAAAACTTCGACGCGACATTGACGCGGTGTCGTTTTTGTTCGGTAAGTGTGCGCGAATTCGCACAGAATCCGTCGAATTTGAGGTAAGCTCGAAGAGCACGGACAGGAAGTCCATGGCCGGCGTCACGACGCCCAACAATGTGTTGAAATTATTATGGATGATATAGATGGCCGCGAATGATCCCATCCTGATTATCGACGCTGATAATCAACGAGCGACACGCCTCAAAGGCATGATCGAGTTTCTTGATTCGCCCAGAGTCAAGATCGCTACTCCTGATGACTGGCAAGCCCAAACGGAAGGCGCTGCACTGCATGCCGTTTTCTTGGGCGATGGTCTTTCCCCTGAATTGGTCGAGCGCCTTTGCGACGATGTCGAGGCGACCTTTCACGGCGTGCCGGTGGTGGTCATCGAAAGGGAGCAGGACGCGTGAGTGCGACTAAGAATCCTGATGCACGTCTAAGGCTCTCTACGCCGGTATCGCTCGAGGCGCTTGGCGGCGTTCTTGAGACCCTGAAGGCAAAGTCTGATGCACGTCAGCACGAGCAGGAAATTGTCGGTGACAGTGAGGCCATGAGCGAGCTACGTCAGATAGTCGCCCAGGTCGCACCTTCCAATGCGTCCGTGCTGATCAGCGGTGAGTCGGGTACGGGCAAAGAGGTGGTTGCGCGTCAGCTTCACAAGCAGTCGGGGCGCCAGGGTCCATTCGTTGCAGTCAATTGTGGCGCGATTCCAGATGAGCTACTGGAATCGGAGTTGTTCGGCCATGAAAAGGGCGCATTCACCGGTGCCTCAACGCAACGTATCGGAAAGTTTGAGCAGGCCGAGGGCGGAACGCTGTTTCTTGATGAGATCGGCGATATGCCACCTGCGATGCAGGTGAAGTTATTGCGGGTTCTGCAGGAGCGCGTCGTTGAACGTGTCGGCGCAGTGCGCAGTATTCCAATCGACGTGAGAGTCGTTACAGCGACACATCGCGACCTACAGTCTCGAATCAAGGAAGGTCAGTTTCGGGAGGACCTTTTCTACCGACTGAATGTTGTTGATATTGAGCTGACCCCATTGCGTGCCAGGCCGCAGGATCTTGATGCGCTTGTTCAGGAGATGATTCGACGCGTCGAGAAGCGTCATGGCATCGACGTGATGATCGGTGAGGATGCGCGTCAAGCGATGCAGGCCTATGGGTGGCCAGGCAATGTGCGTGAGCTCGGCAATGTCATTGAGCGATTAGCGGTGTCAAAGCCTTACGGTACGATCTTTTTAAAGGATCTTCCCGTCGAGATCAGTGGGGTTGAACCGGCGGAAGCGCCGCCGGCCAAGGTCGTTGCATTTCGGACCGATCCAACGGTCGAATTACCCGACGATGGGGTCGATCTCAAGGCGCATATCGCGAGTGTAGAGCGCGATCTGATTGAAGACGCTTTGCGTCAGACGGACGGCATCGTCGCCCAAGCGGCAAAATTGCTGGGTGTGCAGCGAACCACGCTAGTCGAAAAGATCAAACGGTTCGGTTTGCAGACTTAAGCTTAGGTTGGCCGGATGCTGCAATTGAACGCGATGACGATTCGCGGTCTCTCGCCCATGTAGGGGAAGATCTCATGCCAAAGGTACGAAGGGAACAACATGAGTTGCCCCGCTTTGTGCCGCAAGTCGAAGCAGGTGTGTTTGATCATGTCCTTTAGATGTTCGTTACCGGCATCGGCATACATGAAAATATTGGCACGCGGGTCGTGGAAGCGAACAACACCGCTCAAGGGTTCATCAGCCGGTGAGTCGCCAGGATCCACGCAGTAGATCCCTGACCAACTGGCATTCTGGTGGTTATGAGTGCCTTGGAAGGCATGTTTACGTGAAACATGGAACCAAGCATCGTAGTGAAAGCTTAGGCGTTGGAACAACGCACGATCGATATCACTGACTTGGAGCAACAAGCTGCTGAGCGCGCGATGACAAAACTGTGCGACTTCTTGGAATTCTGGGTCGGGCAGTTTGAAAAGGTCGAAATGACTCTCAAATAAAGCGCCGCCCTGGCTTTGGCGAACCGTCGTATCACGGTGTTTATCACCTTCTTTTTCCATCCTGAGTATGCGCGCCGTGAGCGCCGGATTCAGTACATGGGCTCTGTCATATTCGATCGCGGCCATAGGCGTTGAAAACAGATAATCTACTTTTAGTGCGGTCATGGTCTCTCCTCAAGCGACCACATTATAAATCACTCAAAAGATGCTCAGAGATCTTCTTGTGATCGCGCTGTATCGCTAGCGCATTCATAGCTCGTTGGTTTCGGCCACCATTTATTCAGGACAAAAAAAAGCGGGCCCGAAGGCCCGCTTCCTGATTGCTATGCAATCTTGTCGCTTAGAAGTTTTGCTCGTAACGGAAGTACGGCACACGTTCCAGCGTGTTGTAGAGCGTGAAGTCGAATGGTTCCCAACCGTAGAAGTCGGCATTCTTCTCAGGCTCTTCGCCCATGATGTTTTGCGCACCAACAGCGATGGTTGCATCCCAAGGCAGACGGTAGTTGAACTGAAGGTCAATTTCCGTGTGGCTTGCATTTCTTTGCTCGGTACCACCAGCTGATTCGCCTTGACCACTGATGTAACGACCAACGGTGGTTACAGAGAAGTCACCATAGGTCCACGTAACGCGCGGGTTGATGCGCGTGTCAGGTACACCCATGAAGCCAGCCAGATCAACAACATCGTCATCAGCGAAGATTTGCTGCTCGTAGTTCAACACTTTCGCAGCTTCGACACCGAAGAAGAACTCACCCATGGAATCGGTTGCAACCGTGTACTCGATCGCAACGTCGATACCTTCGGTAGAGATACCTTCGAAGTTGTTTTGCTGCAGTGAGATCGTGTTAACAGAGCCATCTGCGTTACGCGTGATGTTCGAACCAGTGACGAATGCGCTGAACGGGTTACAGGTAGCGTCTACGCCAAATGCACCGGTACAGTTGTTCACAAAGTCTTGGTTGAACTCACGTGCCAACGAGTTGGTCGTTACGAGGTTCTCGAACTCGATGTGGTAGAAACCGATATCGATGTCCAGGCCTTCGATCGGCGAATAGACGAAGCCGAAGGTCCAAGACTTAGAGAACTCAGGCAGCAGTTCAGGGTTACCACCGGTCAATGCACGATATTGCGTAGACGTCGCCGGAGAGACACCGATCACAGCACCGTAGAAGTCAGTACCCGCTGGGAAGCCTTCTGAGATGTTGCCGTACAGTTCGTCGAATGCCGGTGCGCGGAAACCTTCACCGTAAGAAGCGCGCAGCAACAGTCCTTCAAGCGGACGCCATGCCAAGCCAACTTGCGGTGTGAAGTCACCACCGATGCCCGGATCGTTGTAGGTCTCATAACGACCAGCAACCGTTGCATCGAGGTTATCCAGAACCGGAATCGCCGCTTCGAATGAAGCTGAGTAGTTCACACGACCGACGGTGATGTTGTCGCCACCAGCAGAGCCGGCGATGACGCCACGGTTTGATTCAACGTCGTTCAGCTGATCAAAGTCGGTGTCGTTGTACTCAAGCTGCCAAGCCCAAGAAATTGGACCAGCTGGCAGTTCACCGAGGTCGAAGCGAGCCAATACGTCAACCGTCAAACGGTGCAGTTCAGCGTTGTAGGTGCCGGTGTGGTTCGCTTGACGTTGAACGTCTTCGTCCAGGCCTTGCGGTGTTACGCCGAAGATATCGAGCTGACCGTTGTCGAGCAGCTGCTGAAGTACTTCTTTGTTTACCAGGTTGAACGTTGAGTTGAACGTTTGGTTACGGTTGAACTGAACGTTCGCTTGCCATTGGAAGCTGCCGTCGAACCAGTCGGTTTCGCCTTCGAGGCCAACGTAGGTATCGATGATTTGCTCGTCGACCGTGTTATCGCGTGTGCCGTTAGCAACGGTACGCAGGCCAAGCGTGAAGTCTTCCGGAGCCGCCAAGCCGAACAACTGGTATGGGTTGGTCGGGTTGATGGTGACGCCGTCAGGCAAGAACGCCGGCAATACCGGGAACGGTGCGGTTACCGGAGTACCCGCAAAACGTGTGTCAGAGTTCAGTTGCGAGACCAAGATCTTGCTGTTCAAACGCATTGAAGGTGTCAGTTCATACTGACCTTTAACCATTGCGCTGTAGTTCCGCACGCGCGGTACTGACATGACGTCTGCAGCGAAGTTGTACGCACAACGAATCGGTGATTCGCCATTCGGACCGACTTCACCGGTGAAGATGCCGCCGCCTTGGACGAGGCCCCACTGGTAAGAGTTCGGGAATTCCGAAGACTCGCCAACGTTACCTGGGCAACGTGGGTCAAGGAACGTACCTGACGCGCCGAATGCAGTCGCCGGATAACCGAACGAGGTGATGCCGCCTGAATCAGGCGCTACGGCTGCGTAGTCAAGATCACGGTAGTACTGCGGACGCTGTGTCAATGCGTTCAACGAGAAGAAGATATTACCTTTCGCTGAGCTAACACCCACGGTCGCTTGCGCTTGTACCTGCTCACCACCCGAACTCGGGAAGGTTTGCTGGTAAACCATGTTGATGCCTTCGAAGTCTTTACGTGTGATGACGTTGATCACACCAGCGATCGCGTCAGAACCGTAAATCGCCGATGCACCGTCACGCAGGATTTCGATGCGGTCGACAACCGACAGCGGAATCTGGTTCAGGTTTTGTGCAGCACCACCAGAACCACCGGTTGCAGCGATACGACGACCGTCGATCAGAACCAGGGTACGGTTGGAACCGAGACCACGCAGGCTGACTTCGTTAACCGCCGCTTGGCCGTTCGCGAAACCGGACGTCGCACGGAAAGAACCGAACGAGTTGAAAACACTCGTTTGCAGTACTTCAGCTACCGTGGTGTCCCCTGACAGGTCGATGTCTTCACGATCGATGACCGTGATCGGCTGTGCCGTTTCAATGTCGGCGCGCGAAAGACGCGAACCGGTGACCTGGGTCTGACCCAGATCTTTTACATCATCATCCGATGATTGCGCGAAGGCGGCAGGCGACTGGGCGAGACCGGCGACAGCGCCAGCAGCCAGAGCCGTGCGTACTGCGCGACGTAGCATGGTGTTACTCATGAATTCCTCCTGAGCTAACAGATTTTCTAGTTATCGATACAAGATTGGGTAAGTGATGTGCGGCCAAGTGGCGTTTGATAACCCCTGTTGTTATTGCTTTCCTGTACGCGCATCGCCACATTCGAAGTTCGAATGAGTGCCCGGATAATAGCACGGTGTGGTCAAAGTCCAACGCGGTGTTGTAAAAACGGCACACCCAGTAGTGCTATCGAACCGCCTTGTATGTCTAAGTATTTACACTTCGGCTGGTTCAAGTATTTGAAAAAATTGCGATTACTATTGTCTAAGTTTGGCGGTTTTTGCCACTACAATACTGATACGCAGCGAGAACGGGTCGAGATTTTTAGAGATATTGGGGATCAGTTTTAAGGGGTTTTTGCGCATTTGGCGATGACATAACTAAATTTGTTGC
>JBCAZE010000164.1:0-6730 GCA_039700805.1 Pseudomonadota bacterium
CGCCATAACCAGTGCGCCGCAATCGCCAGCATGATGCTGAACAAGCCCCAATACAGCCGTACCCACCAGGCGCCATCGGCGCTCACCGCCGTGCCGTTGATATCAGACAGTGGCACGTTGATACCCTGACCGAACAAGAACAGCGGGTGGTTCCAGTCGATGATGCTGAAGGTGATTGTCGCGACCAGGTACAACATCATCAGCGCCCAACCGACGTACTTGTTTGGACTCAACGCCTGAATAAACACCGACAGGATGCCGAGCGATGCAAACTCCACCGTCAGTGGCAGTACGTACCACGCGAGGTACTTATCCAACTCGTAGTCGGTGTAGCCACGCAGCGTTTGAACCAACATGGCAGCAACGACAGAGATCAACAGCGTTGTCAGCAAGACGCCGACAACAGCAAGCGCCTTCGGCACCATGAACGCCCAGTTTGGGATCGACGTCGAGTCGATGAGTTCGTGCATCTTGCGCTCGCGATCACGCCAGACAAGCTCGCCGCCATAAAAAATCGCGATGATGACCGGAATAATCGTAAAAGAGCCCTGCAGGATCTCGATGACATAGAACGTCATCGGATACGCAGGCGTGCCGTACAACTCGTTGACGAAGAACAGCGCAGCCACGGAATTAAACAACCCGATTAGAATCAGGATGAAAAACGCGGGGCTTCGAAACACCTGCTGCATTTCGAATTTGCAGCGTGTGATCAGGCGCACCCAGGAAGCACGCGCTGGTGTCGCCGCCGGCAACGCATTCGTCAGCTGCGGCGCTTGCTTCGCGAGCTTTTTCGCCACACGATCTTGCTTCTTGACCTGGCGGGCGGAAAGACCCCGCTCGGCGAATTGATAACGCGAATAGGCAAATGCCAGCGCCAACAACGCGACGCCGATCCAGATCAATCGGTTAACCAGCAGTATGCCGGTGAACGGTGCCATCTGTGTGTTGCTTTCCGATGCGGTCCAATACCGCGTCAGCAACTCATACGCAGCGCCGCCGAAAGGTTCGGCGTAAGCACTGAATGTCATCAAGTCCGGGTCAAACTCGGTCAGTGCACCAAAGATCAGGTACAAGACGAGGAATACGACAACACCGATGTAACTGCCCATCATCGTGCGCGTCACCGTCGCGACCGCGAAAAACAACGCTGACGTTAAAAAGATGCCAGGCAAGGCCAGCAACGCGTACGCATAGAGGTAGTAGCTGATGCGGTTGGGTCCAAGCGTCTCCGGATCCACCCACGGCATCAACGAGCCGATAAAAATCGCTAACGGGACCGCAAGAAATGCCACGGCAGAAATGGCAAAGGCGCCAGCGAAGCGACCGATCAGATAATCGAACTTGCTGACGCGTGTCGAACGCACCATCGGACCAAAGCCACTTTCGTCATCGCGCACGATAACGTTCGCAACGAATGCGGTCGTCACGAACATGAAGAAAATGGTCAGAATAATTGTAATTTCGGCGATCGCCGCCGGGCTGTTGGCATTGACGTTGCCGCCATCGCCGATCTGGATGTTCGGTGATGAAACTGCCCCAAACGTCAACAAGAAGAACAGCGTGAAGACCACCCAGAAAACGGGGTTACGAGCTTGATAGCGCAGCTCGAACGCAAATACATTAGCAAACATCAGACGCGACTCAGGCTGCGTTCTTTGCTGTGCCGCGACGAAGACCTGCCAGCGTCGAGAAGTACACATCCTCAAGCCCACCGCTTGCCGATGCAAAGCCATCGCCCGGGTCGTCATCACTCATCACATTGATAATCGTCGAGCCAGCGATCAATCGCGTTGAGATTACGTCATAACGATCTCGATGATCCGCCAGTGCGTCGCGAGAAATGGTCTTGGACCAGATGCGCCCGCGCGTTTGTTCGATCAAGTCGTGCGGTGCACCTTCCAGTTGCAAACGCCCTTCGGCCAACACGGCCATACGCGGACATAAGTCCGCGACGTCATCAACGATATGCGTCGAGAGAATAATCACGACATTTTCACCAATCTCGGCGAGGAGATTCAAAAAGCGGTTGCGCTCCTCTGGATCGAGACCTGCCGTCGGCTCGTCGACGATGATCAACTCAGGGTTGCCAATCAACGCTTGCGCAACGCCGAAGCGTTGACGCATGCCACCAGAGAAGCCGGCGATTGCCTTCTTGCGAACATCCCACAAATTCACCTGATTCAGCAGCGTCTCAACCGTGAGCTTGCGGTCAGCTTTCGACGCGATCCCCTTCAACACCGCCATGTGATCGAGCATGTCGTACGCGTTAACACGTGGATAAACGCCAAAATCCTGTGGCAGGTAACCGAGACGCTCACGCAGCGCCTCCGGAGCCTTCAATACATCGATATCACCAAACGTGATCTGCCCCTGCGTCGGCGTCTGCAGCGTTGCAATGGTGCGCATCAACGTCGACTTGCCAGCACCGTTGGGCCCGAGCAGACCAAACATGCCTTTTGGAATGGTCAGCGTGACATCGGTCAGCGCTTGCGTACCGTTCGGATAGACGTGCGTGACACCGTTGAGTTGCAACATGTTCGGGCTCCCCTTGATTTGTTATTGGCTGATAGTCGCACACGCGATCATCGTTGCAAAATATGGGAGCTCTATGAAACCCAGTCAAAACAAAGGGTTAATAGGTGCAAGTGGCGTTTAACGAAACCACGAAAACAGCGTGTACTCATGCGCTTGGTTTGGCACCACCACGATTCAGCACATGAATTTTCGAAAACGGTGAATCAGGCAGTTATTTGCACCCGAATCCCGCAAGTGAAGCTAGCGGTCACCAAATAAATCGCCGAGACCACCAAGCACTGAGCCCTCGCCTTTGCTGCCGGTGAACCCGGTCGCCTGAATCACGCGACCGGCCAACCGCGAGAACGGCAAGCTCTGCAGATAGACGGTGCCGGTCCCTTTAAGCGTTGCGAGAAACAAACCCTCGCCACCGAACACCATTGACTTCAGACTGCCGGAACGTTCGATGTCATAGTCGATGCCAGGCGTGAACGCAGCGAGACAGCCGGTATCGACGCGAAGGGTTTCGTTGCGGAGTTCGCGCTTAATAACGGTGCCGCCAATATGCACGAACGCAAGGCCATCGCCTTGCAAACGCTGCAGAATAAATCCTTCGCCACCGAAGAAGCCGGCGCCGAGCTTGCGTTGTAGCGCGATGCCGACTTGGGTGCCGTAGGCTGCACACAAAAAAGCATCTTTCTGGCAAATCAACTCACCGCCCATTTGCGCCATATCGATCGCCATAATTTTTCCGGGGTACGGTGCTGCGAACGCAACCCGCTTCTTGCCGTGGCCGGAATTCGTAAAGTGCGTCATGAAAATCGACTCGCCGGTCAGCACGCGTTTGCCGACGTTCAGCAGCGAATCCATCAACCCACCCGATGGCGTTGAGCCATCACCCATCTTGGTATCGAACGTGATGCCGTCTTCCATGTAGTTCATAGCACCCGCCTCTGCAATCACGACTTCACCCGGATCGAGCTCGACCTCTACCACTTGCATGTCATCGCCAAAGATCTCGTAATCGACTCGGTGGGCTTGCATCGTTTTCTCCAAATAGCTGCAGACAGTGAAAGACTATACGCAATCGTGCGTGACGTTTTGGTGTTTCCTCCCCGAATACTCCGCACAAAAAGAAACGCCACCCGAAGGTGGCGTTTCATGACAATCATGTGATGTCAGTGGTGACTAGTACTTACCACCTTTGCCATCATCATCATCGTCGTCATCATCGTCATCGTCGTCTTCGCCTTCCAGGAAATCCTCGAAGTCGTCCGCAGCAGCGACCGCTGCCGCCGCATCGACGAAGCCGAATCCTGTATCGAAATCAGGACCTGGCTCGTTCATGTCACGAGCAGTGCCTTGCAAGACAGCATAGATACCTTGAGGCGTGATTTCGTTCTCAGCTTCGAACATCAGCGCTGCAATACCCGCAATATGCGGAGCAGATGCCGATGTACCGAAGAAGTTCGGGAAACCGTCCGGCTCAAAATCAAACCCGAAGAACGTGGTGTTGGCGCCATCTGGGCCTACCGCTTCCGGCTTCAAACGAAGCTCGGATTGTGGCAGTCGGTTACCGTCAACATCGAAGAAAATCGGTACACCACCGCGTGACGAGAATCCGTTCAAGCATGCTGGAATACAGTTTTCGTTGAATGCCTCGGTGTTGAAGTACGCCGACGCACCAGTCGCAAACGCACCGGCGGCGTTCGCGTGGCCATATGACGTAGAGCTTTCCACTGGGTATTCGTTTTGGATACCGCCGAACTGCACGTACTTAACGAAATTCGGCAGCGGGCCTTCAAACACCTCAATGCCGAGTTCAATCTCGATCGGGTCCGTACCACCGATGCTGACTCCAATGATCTCAGTCGGGTTGCCTCCGATATTGCCTGCTGCACCGGAAAGGTTCACAAGCGGCGTGCCATTGAAATACAAAATGAAGTCAACGTCAGATGCTGAGCCAGGTGAATTCGGGCTCGTTGATGCGTACGGCTGGTCCCATTGCAACACGATGAACGTGGTACCAGGCGTCAGCAGGAACGATTGCCGCGTGTCGACGCCGGGGCCCGGATCGAAATCGTGTGCCACACCGCCGAAGACACCTACTGCACCACCGTCGCGGAACACGCTCTCATAAGAGTCCGTGCCATTGTTACCGGCAGATGAGAAATAAGAAGCACCTTTTCGAACGACCGTATCAGCAGCCTGCGCAATCACGCCGTCGGCGAACATTGGTTCCGCGAAGTAAATTACATCATCGACGATGATGTTCGACTTACCAATTTTCTGTAGTTCGATAATACCAAGCGCAAAATCGGCGATACCGTCAAAGGCCGTATGAAAAGACAGACGTGCTGCCGGCGCCACATCGTGCACGATTTGCATCATTGCGCGGCCTTCATCGGTGCTGCCGGGTGCCGTTGCTGGATCAGGGCACACAGACTGTTCTTGTACGATTCGAATTCTGCGTTCACGCGGTAAGTCACGTGTAGCAATATCTGTGGCTGCGCCGCCTAAGCAATCGTATGAGTTCGACAGAACACCAACCGTTGCACCGCGTCCACGTACTTTTTCGACGCGACGAGCGATATTCGAACGTTGTGCTTGGTCGCCTTGGCTTTTCACTGAACCGCGACTCGTCGACGTTAGAGAGACTTGCACTGAATTGAGGCTAGCCATGTTTTCAAGTTCGGCAATACGATCGGCGGGGAACCGGCCTGATACGACACGGCCATAAGACTTGCCACCCTGCAGACCCATCGCTTTCAGCTCTGCCAACAACGCTGATGCACTGTCTTGTGCGATCGCGTCGATAACGATGGTGCCGTCGGCAGCCACCGGTAACGCCGGCGCCGACAAAGGTCCGTTAGCTGCTGAATCGGCTGCTGCACTGGCTTGGCTTCTGCTGAGCCTGGATTCAGCACTAGGAACAACAGCCATCTTGTCGGCCATTGTTGCCATCATTGTACTGATACGGTCGGTCTTCCCAGCAGGTTTCGCTTCTTCTGCAGCCGCATGCAGCGGCACCACGATACTGGCCGCTACGATGAGAGCGGATAATTTTATTCTTCGCATGAGACTCTCCATGATGAATTGAGCCGTTATGTTATAACATTCTGTAAAGGCCACCGGGGCGGTTTCGGCCAGAAAATTAACGAAACAGCAGATTTTTTTTCGGCACGATAAATTATGTAAAACACCTTCGGATTTGCCATGGTAACCGCCGACAACATGAGCCCTTACAGCCAATGCTCATGCTAGTTTCACAACTCCTTTATGCTCGACAATCGTTAGGCACCACGATTCGAACTCGAGGAAGACATATCACGAAAAGACAGTCGCGACAGACCATGTCTGCCAAAGCAATGAGCATCATCGCAAGGAGACTCTCAAGGCGCGTCGATTGACCCGAATACCCGATTCAACATAGATTCGAGTGGACTCTCCGGGGAGACAGTGTGACAACAACTAATCGAGCATTTCGGGATCCGGCCGCGCAGGCCGCTTACAACGAAGCCATCGCGCGAATTAGTGCCGACGACTCGCCCGAGGACATCTGCGCTGACGCCGCTGAGCTTAGACTCTCGTCATCTCGCGGCGATCGGCTGAAGGCGGCGACGTTCTATGCCGCCGCTGCTGACACCATCGCTAGCAACAACCCGCACGACGCCTGCTTCTGGTTTCACTACTCGGGGCAGGCCTTTCGATCGGTCGAGATGGCCGGAAAGGCATCCGAGGTTTATTTGGCGTCGCTCGACGCGGGCAACCAGGCGCGCCGACAGCATATTGACCAAGGTGATCTCGCCGAAGCTAAGTCCGTGCAGCGATTCGCAATTCGGTCAGCGGCGCGGGCTGCTGCTGAGCTACGCAGTGCCGGCCGGCTACCAGAAGCCGCCGACGCATGGCGTGCTTATCACGATGCCGAACAAGCGTTGTTCACGCTGGACGATGATTGGCGCACGAACATCTACGCTGGCTGGAAAACTGCATTCGATTATCACTTGTCGTGGAACTATGCGGCTGCGGTCGTACTGATTGGGCTCGGTTTGTCGTTTGCACTGCCGGGCTTTCTCGCAAAACTCGCACTACTGACCGCAACTGTGACACCGGTGATCACAGCGATAAGACGCTTCTAGACCGACCGCAAAAAGGAGGGCCGCTGATGGCGACACGCAATGCGACCATGGACAAAGCGCTGGAGCGCCTCGAT
>JBCAZE010000017.1:0-29903 GCA_039700805.1 Pseudomonadota bacterium
CGTCATCCGTGATGGCGTTCAGGTTCATTAAAGAACACCCATGATTCGGATGAGCAGGTCGATGACTAAGCCTTAGCACCGACCGCTTCATCGGTAGAACTCATCATCGAAACCGCCGGGTGTAGCACTTGGTGGCGAAGACCATCAGATATTACAAGTGCTGCTTATGGCAGAGGTAAGTGTTGTGCGAAAGCATCGTAATTATCAGAATCATCGTAAACCGGAGCCGGGCAGCGTGATCGATTCCGCTTCCCGACCGCAAACGACTCCGGCAAATCACACCGGAGTTTTTTTTTCTCCGGAGACAGCATCAGCTGCTCAAACGTCTGATCCCACTGGCGCGCAGCAGGCCTCGCTGACTGATGATGCCGCGCCCGATATTGATGCCATGTTACGCGGCACGACTGTTTGGCGGGCGAATACACTCAGTGCGACGAAGGCACCGACCTGTCCGACCGGCATCGCTGATCTTGATGCTTGCCTGCCAGGTGGTGGCTGGCCGGTAGCGGGTTTGACGGAGTTGCTGAGTACTGGCCAGGGTGTTGGGGAGTTGCAGCTATTGATGCCCGCGTTATCGGAACTTGCAGCGACAAGGGCGGGCTGGATCACTTGCATATCTCCACCGTACCTTCTGAATGCGCCAGCGCTCGCGCAATGGGGAATATCACCACAACGTCTTTTGTTGATTCACCCGCGCTCGGCAGCTGATGCAGCTTGGGCAGCAGAGCAGGCATTGGCCTCTGGTACCTGTATTGCTGTATTGCTATGGACGGACGCGCTCGAGTCGGCACGCAATCTGGCACCACGAAAATCCTATCAGCGTTTGTCGATGCAACAGCTAACGCGTCGTTTGCAGCTATCAGCAGCAGCGAACGGCTGCTGGGCGGTGGCGTTACGTAAATCATCGGCGTCGCGCCAGCCATCGGCAGCCGTTTTGCGCTTACTCATTGAAGCCAATGGCAGTCAACGCGATTTACATGTGCTCAAGGTGCGAGGAGGCCGTCCGGCGGTCATCAAGGATATTGAGGCACACATCGACGCTGATGCGTTGATGATCAAAGCGATGTCGCACGCCACGACTTGCGCAACGGATGACTGATGGCACGCTTGGGACGTACCAATCCTCATCCGGATTTGTTCGCGGGACTGGTTGATGAACGGCAGCAGCGACGTACGGATGATGCGATGGCTGCTGTCGATGCAGGACCTGTCGTATCGGATGGTGCTGTAAGGGTATCACCGGTATGGATTGCGGTGTACCTGCCAACACTGGCGTTGCAGGCGATACAAGCGCAAGTCGTGCATGACCAGAGCGCTGCTGTCATCGATGATGGTCAGCCTGCGACCATTGTGGCCACCAACAAAGCCGCTTATCGGAAGGGTATTTTTAAGGGGCAGGTACTACGCAGCGCACTGGCCTTGGATAGTGACCTTCAGGTGGTCACACGCCAGCCTGAAAAAGAACACGCATTACTCAATACCATCGCGGATCAGTTGCTGACGTTTACCAGTCGAGTGTCATTGCAGTTGCCGCATACGGTGGTGCTCGAAGTGCGCGCTAGTTTGCGTCTTTTTGGTGGTATCGAGCCGTTGATTGAACGTTTGTCGGGTGTTCTTGAGCATCGCGGTTTATTTTTTCGGCACAGTATTGCATCGACGGCGATCGCTGCTTGCTGGTTTGCTGAGGCGGGCTTTTGTCCTGATGCGCAAGCGGTCGTTACGCATGGGCACCATAACCCAGAGACACTACGCGCATTACACGCTCTTGATATCGCACTGACAGGATGGCCTGACTCACACCAGCAAGCCCTGTCACAAATGGGTGTGCGTACACTCGCTGACTGTCGACGTCTCCCGCGTGCGGGTCTATTGCGCCGCTTTGGCCCCAACTTGCTGACGTCGATGGGACAGGCTTTTGGTGAATTGCCTGAAGTGCGCCACTGCATCAGTGAACAGAAAACGTTTGAATCTTTGGCGCAATTGGACGCTGAGATTACCGATGCTGTCCAGCTGCAAGCCCACTGTGAAACGTTATTGCAAAAGCTTGAGCATTTTTTGCGTCGTCACCAGTCAGCCACTCGCGAGTTACGCTTTGCGTTTCATGCTTGGCGAGGAACTGCAGGTTCGCTCGATATCAGACTTGGTTTTCAGAGCTATTGCAGCGCGCATTGGCAGCGCCTGCTAGTCACACACCTTGAGCGTTACACGCTCCTCGAGCCTGCGGTTGCCGTGAGTTTGTGCGCGGATGCCAATGAGCCCGTTAATCTTAACAATGCGGCCCTGTCGTTCGCTGCGGATGAGAAGCATGCCGACGATGGCGTAGAGCGTCGAGCCACTTATGAGTTCGTCGATCGCCTGCGCGCACGCTTGGGCGAGCATGGCGTCAGTGCATTGCAACACGTCAGTAGCCATTTCCCACCGGATGCAACACGCTTGGTGACGCCGTTGTCGACGGCGAAAGAACAAGCTGATATCCCAGCAGATTGGTGGCTGCGTTCGATGCCGATGGAAGAGGATCGATCGCACACACGGTTACTGCAACGGCCGTTGTGGTTGTTACAGCAAGAGCAACCGATTCAGCGCATTCAAGGGCGGCTGTTCTATCAAGGTGAGTTGTGGCTAAAGAGCGGTCCAGAGCGTATCGCACCCGCATGGTGGGCCTCTGATGGTGGCGTTCGTGATTACTTTGTGGCGGAGACAGAGCAGGGCACGCGCCTATGGGTCTATCGGCAGTATGAGGCAACACCTGGTGAGACCTCATGGTGGTTGCACGGTGTGTTTGGTTAATGAGCTATGCGGAGCTACATGCACTGAGTAATTTCACTTTTCTACGTGGTGCATCGCATCCGGAGGAAATGGTTACCCAAGCAGCAGCGCTTGGCTACAAAGCGATTGCGATCACCGATGAGTGCTCACTATCCGGGATTGTGCGTGCACACGGCGCTGCTAAGTCCCACGACATCAAGCTGATCTGCGGCGCCGAATTTCAACTCGACGACGGCCCAAAGTTAACGGTATTGGCTAACAGCCGCTCGGGTTATGCGGGTTTGTGTCGGTTGATCACTACGGCACGCAGAGCGGCACCAAAGGGTCGCTATTCGCTCGGCAGTCAAACGTTGTTGGCACTCTCGCAATCCGACGTGTCCTTGCTGGAAGAGTGCTCAGTGCTCTGGTCCCCAGGTAACGATTTCGCCTTCTCGCATACTATGCAAGCGTTGACCGATGTATTTCGTCATCAGTTATGGATTGCTGCTGAAGTCTTCCCGGATGGCTTGCACCGCTTACGGTTTGAGGCTTTGCGCCGTCTTAGCGCACGCAGTGGTCTACCCCTCGTTGCCGCGGGTGATGTGCATATGCACGTACGCGAAAGGCGCGCCTTACAAGACACGCTAACAGCAATCAGGTTAGGTACCACGGTTGCTGAGGCCGGTTATGCCTTACACCCTAATGGCGAGCGGCATTTACGACGCCTCGATATTCTTGAGCGCTTGTACCCAAAGCCTTTGCTCAATGAAACGCTTGCGATTGCCGAGCGTTGCAACTTTTCACTGGATTCATTGCGTTATGAGTACCCGCGCGAATTGGTACCCGATGGCTACAACGCGAGCAGTTGGTTGCGTCATCTCGCTGAATCAGGCGCCGCGCAGCGGTGGCCGGATGGTGTTAGTGATCGCGTTACGGCACTCATCGAACATGAGCTTGAGCTGATTCAAGAGCTGTCTTACGAGCCGTATTTCTTAACGGTCCACGACATTGTCCGTTGGGCAAGGCAGCAGGGTATCCTCTGCCAGGGGCGTGGGTCGGCTGCTAATTCCGTCGTTTGTTTTTGCCTTGGTATTACAGAAGTTGATCCAGCACGGCAGTCGACTCTGGTAGAGCGCTTTATATCGCGTGAACGTAATGAGCCCCCCGATATTGATGTTGATTTCGAACATCAACGGCGAGAGGAAGTCATTCAATACATCTATAAAAAATATGGCCGTGAACGTGCGGCATTAGCAGCAACAGTCATCTGCTATCGGCCCCGCAGTGCGATGCGTGATGTCGGTAAAGCGCTCGGTCTGCACACGTTACAAACCGATAAGTTGGCTCGCAGCATGCAATGGTGGGACGGGCAGCGTGTTGATGACGCGCGTGTTCGTGAGGCAGGTCTAGACCCTGATAACCCAATTCTGAGGCAGATGCTGTCATTAGTGCGACAGATTCTCGGTTTCCCACGCCATCTCTCGCAACACGTGGGCGGCTTTGTCATCGCGGAACAATCCCTCGACCAGTTGGTACCTGTTGAGAATGCCAGCATGCCGGAACGGACGGTCATTCAGTGGGAGAAGGATGATCTTGAGTCATTGGGGCTATTAAAGGTTGATGTGCTCGGACTCGGCATGTTGAGTGCTATCCGGCGTTGCTTCAAATTGATTGAGAATTTCTCCGGAGAATCTCTAACGCTTGCGACAGTGCCTGCTGAGGACCCGGTGGTTTACGACATGATTTGTGATGCGGATACGATGGGTGTGTTTCAGATTGAATCACGTGCCCAAATGTCGATGTTGCCGCGTCTAAGGCCACGGCGTTTTTACGATCTTGTCATTGAAGTCGCCATCATTCGTCCCGGGCCCATTCAAGGCGGTATGGTGCATCCTTATCTCAGGCGTCGTAATGGTGAGGAGCCCGTAACGTATCCGAGCGAGGCCGTACGCAGCGTTTTGAAACGTACGCTCGGTGTGCCGATTTTTCAGGAGCAAGTCATGGAGCTTGCGGTCGTTGCTGCCGGATTCACGCCAGGCGAAGCGGATCAGCTACGACGCGCGATGGCGGCATGGAAAAGACGTGGTGGGCTCGGGCCGTTTGAGGAAAAGCTCAAGAAAGGCATGCATGCACGGGGATATGACGATGCCTTTGCAGCGCAGATATTTGCACAGATCAAAGGTTTCGGTGAATACGGATTCCCTGAGTCGCACTCGGTGAGTTTTGCGTTGTTGGTGTATGTCTCTTCATGGCTTAAGTGTCATCATCCGGCCGCATTTGTCTGTGCACTGATCAACAGTCAACCGATGGGTTTCTACAGTGCATCACAACTGACACAGATGTTACGAAGAAAGGACGTTGAGGTGCGTCCCGTCGATGTTCAGCACAGTGATTGGGATTGCACCATCGAGCGGACGGAGAGCGGGGAAGCAGGGCTGCGATTAGGTATGCGGTTGGTGAAGGGTTTGCCAGAGGATGCGGCGCGGCGAGTCGTTATCGTCAGGAATACCCAGGGATTCCGCACGGTGCAGGAATTGGCGACGCGTGCTTTGTTGGATCGACGTGCACTAGGCGCTTTGGCGGCGGCGGGCGCTTTGACACGTGTCAGCGGTCATCGCTATTTAGCACGCTGGGAAGTGGCCGGTGTCAGTCATCACAACGACCTTCTAGCGGAAGTGGATCAAGACGAATTTACGCCATTGCTCAGAGCGCCCTCGGAGGTTCAGGATGTGGTGGCTGACTATCGTCATTTGGGGCTGTCGCTTGGGCGTCATCCGATGGCGATGTTACGCGATGAGTTTGAGCGGTGTGGCTATACCAGCGCCATCGCTTTGCCGGAGCTCAACAACGATAGTGCAGTGAGTGTCGCGGGTATCGTCGTCACCCGGCAACGACCAGGCAGTGCAGGTGGTGTCACGTTCGTCACACTCGAGGACGAAAGTGGCTATATCAATCTGGTGATATGGAAAGATCTCGCGGAACGTCAGCGAAAAGTCTTGTTAGGCGCGCGCCTGATGGGTGTCCGAGGGCGGCTGCAGAAGGAAGGAAAAGTCATTCACGTGGTGGCATCACGTCTTGATGATCACAATGACTTGCTGAGTGATCTGACCACGCGCTCGCGTGACTTTCATTGATGATATCGGCGAAGGAAAATGTGTCGGCCTCTCAGAGATCGTCGATATAGAAATCGTCATCCTCGTCCAACAAACGCTTGAGTCGCTTCTCTTCCAGTAACGCTTCGAGCCGCCGCCTCGCTGCTGCGCCACTCTCAGTGGAATTTTTGGCCGCTTCAATATCAGCAACCAAGTCAGCAACGTTGATCTCGACAGAAACACCGCCGACGTTGTCGTTGTTCTCGATAATGATCGTCGTCGAGAAGTCGTCTTCGCCGTCTTGGTCGAGATCTTCTTCTACATCCGGGTCATGCCCTTCTGCCGTCATCATGCCACCTATGTGTTGTGATCAAGGTACGAATCGCGAATATATAACCGTTCAGAAGTCGGACGCAATAGCCGTATGTGCAAACTGTGGTGTGGGTCGTGCCGCGTGCAATCCATAATGCCGTGTTGTTGCATGGCAAGGCATCTGTTGAATGCTGATAGCGCTGTCATCATGTTCGGATGGCTAGCGAGAAGTAGATTATCAGCGCGATATTGAACGGCTAACCGACAATCGTATTCAAATTGAAAATCGGTAACAGGATGGCCATAACAATCAGTAGTACCAGACCGCCCATGAAAATGATGATGACGGGCTCAACGATGGCCATCAGGCCATTGATCAGGCTTTCAGTTTCGCGCTCTTGGTTGACGGCCGCGCGCTCGAGCATGTTGTCGAGCTCTCCGCTCGCCTCACCACTGGAGATCAAATGAATGGTCATCGGTGGGAACACTTTCTGTTCTTGGAACGAGCGCGCGATTGAGGCGCCCTCACGAATTTGGTTGGCCGCGACGTCGACGCCCTCACGCATGGGGACGTTCATAATGACCTCTCCCGCGATTCGCAGTGAATCCAACACCGGCACACCACTGCTGGCCAGTATGCTCAGTGTGCGCATAAACCTTGCCGTGTTCAGGCCACGAATGAGCGGTCCAACAACTGGAATGCGCAGTTGCATCTCATGCCAGCGCTTTTTCGGTCCGGGTTGTTGCAATAGCTTGGACACACCGAACACCGTGAATACCACACCTCCCACCAAGGCCCACCACCACTGTTGAATGAACTCACTGATGTTGAGCATGACTTGCGTAAGACCCGGCAGTGCGGCGTCGGTTGATGCGTAAACGCTAACGATTTTTGGGACGACGTTAGCCAACATGAAGATAACAACACCAATCGAGAGCAGAACCAGAAGGATCGGGTAGATCAATGCGCCGCGTGCCTTTTGCGACAGGTTTTGTCGATTCTCTGTGTAGTCTGCGAGTCGCTCCAATACGCCATCGAGCTTACCGGATTGCTCCCCTGCATCGACTGTCGCCCGTAACATTGCTGGGAACGCCTGCGGAAATTCGCCAAGACTCTTTGCAAGCGAATAGCCTTCGCGGACTTTCGCTCTCGCGCCGAGAACGATGCTCTTTGTTTTAGGTCGTTCTGATTGTTCGCCGATCGCGCGCAACGCCTCTTCTAGCGGCAGGCCTGCCTGCACCAGCGTGGCGAGCTGGCGCGTAATCAGAGCGAGCTCGCTTCCAGACAGACCGCCACGAATACTGCGTTGACGCTTGCCGGTCCCGCCGGCGCGTTGACTCTCGACAGCAACGACGGACATTGGTGTCAATGCTTGCTCGCGCAGTGACTGTCGCACGCTTTTCGCGGTATCGCCCTCTAGCACGCCTTTCTTTTGTTTGCCGCGCGCGTCTAGCGCGACGTATTCAAACGCGGCCATACTGGCTCCGATCTATATCGTCAGTCGTCACGCGTCACCCGCAGCACTTCTTCGATCGTCGTCTTCCCTTGCAAGACTTTTGCTCGGCCATCATCACGAATACTTGGGCTTTGTGTCCGTGCATAAGCCTCAAGCTCATGCTCGCCGGCGCCATCGTGGATCATGGTTCGGAACTGATCATCGACGGTCACCAGTTCATAGATCCCGGATCGGCCTCGGAAACCTTGTGGATTGCCTGCAGGCGGTCGGTAGAGGGTTGGTGGCTGACTCTTGTCCACACGCAACATTTCGCATTCTGAGGGGTTCGCGGTGTAAGCCTCACGCTCATCCGCATCCAATGTGCGAACCAGCCGCTGTGACAGCACGCCAATTAAGCTAGAGGACAACAAGAACGGTTCTACGCCCATGTCGCGCAGACGGGTGACTGCGCCCACAGCGGTGTTCGTGTGCAACGTGGATAACACAAGGTGACCGGTTAAACTGGCTTGGACTGCAATTTCAGCAGTCTCGAGATCGCGAATCTCACCGACCATGACCACATCAGGGTCTTGACGAAGAATGGCGCGCAAACCGCGTGCAAAGGTCATATCGACTTTCGTGTTGACCTGCGACTGTCCGATGCCGTCGATGTAATACTCAATCGGATCTTCGACCGTCATGATGTTGCGTGATTTGTTGTTGATGCGCTCAAGCGCAGCATAGAGCGTCGTGGTCTTACCGGAGCCGGTCGGGCCGGTGACGAGAATGATGCCGTGCGGTTTATGGATGAGCGAATCCATACGCGCTTGATCTTGATCGCGCATACCGAGTTGCGCGAGATCTAGACGACCGGCTTGCTTGTCCAGCAACCGCATGACAACGCGTTCTCCATGCCCAGATGGCATTGTTGATACACGAACGTCCACCGCACGTCCGGCGACACGCAGTGAAATACGGCCATCCTGCGGTAGGCGTTTCTCTGCAATATCCAGTTTCGACATGACCTTGATTCGCGAGGTCAGTAGCGGGGCGACGCCACGGCCGGTTTCCAACACTTCACGCAAGATGCCATCAATACGCATGCGGACAATTAGTTTGTTCTCGAAAGGCTCGATATGAACGTCTGACGCGTTTTCTTTGACCGCTTCGGTGAGCAGTGCATTGATCAGCCGAATGATGGGCGCTTCGTCATCGCTTTCGAGCAGGTCGGATTGCTCAGGCAGCTCGGACGCGACACGAAAAAGGTCGGTGTCTTCATCAAGGCCACTCATCATTTGCATCGCCGGGCCTGAGCCTCGCTCAAAAGCGAGCTGTAATTCTTGATCGAATGTCTCAGGCGTTACTTGTTCTAACGGCAGCGGGCCTTTTAGGACGCGCTGTGCCTCACTGATGGCTGGCAATGTTGCGCCCGGTCGATAAATCAACACCGGTGCGTCATCATCATTCGCCGGCTCCCGCACGAGCAAACCATGCCTTTTCGCGAAGGAGAAGGGCAGCTGCGTGACTGCCTCTGGCGCCGTTGTTTCCGTGGTGTCTAGATCGTCAGGAGTAGCCGCCATGGTTAGTTGCCTGTGTTGTCGTCCTGCATGATCAATGGTGCGTCGCCAGGTGGTGGCGCGGGCGTGCGTACCGAGTCTTCAAACTCTGGCAAGACGGGGCGTTCCGCGTCGGGCATCAGCTGCACCGGACGCTCGTCGAGTTGTAGCTCACGCAGGTAGTTGTATTTACTGTTGGTCTCCTGCAATGAACCCAGCCCGTCACGCAGAATGCGAGGCTTGATAAAGATCATCAGGTTCGTCTTGGTTTTGTTCGTCGTGCGGGAGCGGAACAGATTGCCGAGAAGCGGGATTCTGCCGAGAACCGGCACCCGCTGCTCACCTTCGGTCAGCGTATCGTCGATCAATCCACCCAAGACCAAAATACCGCCGTTCTCAACGATCACAGAGGTCTCGATCAGCCGCTCGTTGGTAATCAAGTCGACTGCACCGGCGCTCTGGCTGATGCTGGAAATTTCCTGCTTGATCTTCAGCAGGATGGAGTCGCCGTCGCTAATGCGCGGCGTAATTTCGAGCAGCGTCCCGACTTTCTCACGATTCACCGTCTGGAACGGGTTAACAGCGCCTTGGTTGTTGCCCCCGGTGTTCGTGAACTGACCGGTAATGAAGGGGACTTCTTGGCCTACTTCAATCTTCGCTTCTTGGTTATCCATTGTGACCAGCGTCGGCGTTGAGATGACATTGGTAACGGCGTTGCCTTGCAGCGCTGTCAAAATTGCTGCGAAGCTCGTGCCGCTGTCAGAAATTCGTCCAACACCGAGTGTGATGCCTTCGCCGATCGCTGACGCGATCGCTGCGGCATTGTCACCGGAGACGGCGCCGGCCAGGGGTACAACACGTCCGTTAGCAGAGGCAAAGTCTGTCGCCCCGATGGCATTGTTATCGTTGCTGCCGTCCAAGGCCCAGGTCGTTCCGAATTGCGCGTCACGATCGACCGTGATTTCGACGATAAGCGCCTCTACATGAACCTGTGCTCTGCGAATATCGAGTTTATCGACGACGGCCATCAGCTCGCGCATTTCAGCGGGTGGCGCTTTGATCACCAGCGCGTTGGTTGCTTCATTCGCCCAGATATTGATTTCAGCCCCTGGCGCACCTTGCGGTTGCTGTGTTGGAGCGCTCTCTTGCGCGATTTGCTGGAGCATGTTCGCGATGTCTTCTGCGACGGCGTAGCGCAAATAGCGGACTTGTGTATCGCCGCCATCTTCTTGAGGGGTATCCAACTGTGCGATCAGCGCTCGGATTTTCAATCGTGATGCCTGCACACCACTGATCAATACACTGTTGGTTCGGTCGTCAGCGATCAAATTGGTTGGACTGCCCGTGATTGCCGCATCATTGCGCTCGCCGGTGGTCAGTGCCGATATCGTTCGGACCAGATCCGAGGCCGTCGCATGCGCAAGCGGAACGATTTCAACGTCCGATTCCACGGGACGGTCAATCTGGCGAACGATGTAGCGCAAGCGTTCGATGTTTCTGGAACGGTCTGCGACGATCAATAGATTCGACGTCGGTGGGGCGCTTAAGTGCGCATTTGCCGGCAATAACGGGCGCAGTGCAGGCACCAACTGTGCCGCGGCGACGTTTTGCACGCGAATGACCGTCGTGACGAATTCGTCCGGCAATCCGCCGCCAATCACGACGGCATCTTGCCGTGCGTTGGCTGACGGGATGATTCGAATGACGCCGCCGGCTTCGATGGCTTCGAATTGATACACCGACAGCATCGATAAGAACGTGGAATAGAATTCCTCAGCAGTCATCGGCTCGCTCGAGATCAGAGTGACTTTCGCGTTCACCCGCTGATCAACGATCATGGTCTTTCCGGTGACGGCTTGGACCGCATCGATCACTTTCCGTATATCCGCGTCCCGATAGTTCGGCGTGATCAGCCCATCCTGCGATAGTGCGGTGAGGCTCGATATCGCGATCATGAGCGCGCCGGTAATAACCAGGAAGCGTTTTCGCAAGTTCATTGTTGTCGTATCCATGCTGTATTTATTGATCGGTTTGGCCGACATCCAATTGACTAACATCGAGGGTCAATTGCTGCGGACTACCATTGCGTTCCAGTGTGACGGTGATGCTTTGGGCGTCGCCCAGTGCCGTAAAAATCTTTGCGCCTTCGGTCGGATTGGTCAGCGGCGTGCCGTTAATCTCGGTCACGATATCACCGGGCCGCAGTCCGAGCTGGCTGAAGCGCTGACGATCGCGACCAGGGTACAGCCGATATCCGCGTTGACGACCACCAACGAAGTACGGGCGTGGCTGAATGATTTGTGTCAGTGACGATGCGTTGTTTGTCAGTACTTGGCTGATACTCGGCGAACCTGAGACAGCCCGCTGACGACTAACGCGCTGCACTGGTGCGCGGCTTGGCGCTGACTCTTGCTCCGGCAGACTGAGTGATTCCAGCTTGCCATTGTTATTGAGAATGACCTTCGTCGTTTGCACAGCATGCAACCGAATGCCGCGCTTTACCGTGTCGCCGATCGTAAACACGTTCTCTTCACGCCCCTCAGCGATGATCGCAATGGCGTTGGTTTCTGAATCTGCCGCAAGCGTGCCGCGCAAAATCAAAGGCTCACTCGTCTCTTCAAATTCTTTGCAGTCCTCGGGATCAATACACGGCGGCGGTCCGTCATCAACTTTGTCCGGCTCCTCACCAGCAATGCCGAATAGGTGGGCATTGACGACGGGGGTCACGTCAACGACAGTGCCACCGGCGTCTCCATCTGAACTCGCTGTCGCAACGGATTTTGGTGCGCCGCTGATCGGGCTATCGATTCGTTCGGGGAAAAAGGACCAGACGAGCCCCGCTAGTTTCCATGCAATCATTATGGTGAGGACCAACATCGCAATCGCGGGGCCGTTCGCGACGACTTTCGCGACCATCGGATTGCGATTGAGCTGAGCCACACCGGTTTGCATGGCTTCGCTAAAGCTGGACATTTGTCGCCCCCGGGCAATGCATTCTTGTTTTTGTCAAATCGATCAACAACCTGGCTCCCTTTGGGACCGTCCAGTGTCGTCAACGACGCACTGATTGCTTAACGGTGCATGATACGGCAGGGGCCGCCCGGCTAACAAGCAAACACCCACGTTCATTGGCTTAGAATTAGCATGACAAGAATGGTTCCGCGATCCGCGATAAATGCATGCGCCGGGCTTGCGTAACGGTGAGTTGATCCCTATATATTGGAGACAGGCATTCTGGCGATCGCTACCTTTGAATGCTGAGCCCGTTTCTTTCCTGGAATAATCGAATGTCAGAACACGATAACGATCAGGACGCGCAATATGGCGACACAGGCACCGTTGTCGAAGAATCGCGTCCCAAGCTCAAAAAGCCGCCCATGTATCGGGTTGTGCTGCTGAACGACGATTACACGCCTATGGAGTTCGTCGTGCAGATCCTTGAGCAGGTTTTTCAGCATGATCGGACACTCGCGACGCGCATCATGCTCGAGGTGCATACCAAAGGGAAAGGCGTTTGCGGCGTCTACACGTATGACGTTGCTGAGACAAAGGTGGCGCAGGTGAGTCAGGCGGCAGAGCAGAACCAGCATCCGCTGGCCTGTACGATGGAAGAGGACTGAAAAAGCGGTCCGAAGGATATCTCTATGCTAAACAGCGAACTTGAGTATTGCCTCAACGAGGCATTCCAGTCAGCCAGTGATCAACGGCATGAATTCATGACCGTCGAGCATTTGTTGCTAGCCATTTTGGATATTCCGGAGGTATTCGATCTGCTGCGCGCATGTGAAGCGGACGTCAACCGCCTGCGGCGAGAGCTGCATGAGGTCATCGATCAAACAACGCCTAAGTTGGCTGACGAGTCGGACCAAGAAGTGACGCCGACCCTTGGGTTTCAGCGCGTATTGCAGCGAGCGGTCTTCCACGTACAACAATCGACCGATAAAAAAGAGGTTACCGGCACGAACGTGCTGGTAGCGATTTTCAGTGAAAAGCAGTCTCAAGCGGTTTATCTGCTTGGACTTCAAGATATTTCACGACTGGATGTCGTCAACTACATCTCACACGGAGTATCCCGAAGCGACGAGTACGCGACGGAATCCAATCTAGACGCCGAGGCGAGCGAAGAGGGCGATGAGGCGGCCAATAATCCGCTGCACGAATTTGCTACCAATCTGAACGCCGAAGCGGAAGCCGGCCATATCGACCCGTTAATTGGACGATCGCTAGAGATCGAGAGGACCATCGAGATCCTCTGCCGGCGTCGCAAGAACAATCCCTTGTATGTTGGTGAGGCTGGTGTTGGCAAGACCGCGATCGCCGAGGGTCTGGCGCGACTGATTGTCGAAGAGAAAGTCCCCGACGTATTGGCCGATGCGACGATTTATTCGCTCGACATGGGCGCGTTAGTCGCAGGCACAAAATACCGTGGCGACTTTGAGAAACGGCTGAAAGGGGTCTTAAAGGCGCTCGCGAAGGAGCCGAAGGCTGTGCTGTTTATTGATGAAATCCACACGATCATCGGCGCCGGTGCGGCGTCCGGGGGCGTGATGGACGCATCGAACCTCATCAAGCCTGTGCTCGCAAACGGCAAACTTCGTTGCATTGGATCTACAACCTATCAAGAATACCGCGGTATTTTTGAGAAAGATCATGCGCTTACGAGACGTTTCCAGAAAATAGATATCCCTGAACCTTCCATCGAAGAAACGGTCCAGATCTTAGTCGGCTTGCAGAGTCGTTTTGAAGAACACCACGGCGTTCGTTACGAGAGGGAGGCGCTTAAAGCGGCGGCGGAGCTCGCGGCGAAGCACATCAATGATCGTCAATTGCCGGACAAAGCGATTGACGTCATTGACGAAGCAGGCGCGAACCTACGTCTCAAGCCGGAAGACGAGCGCCCTGAGGCAGTCACGGTTGAGGCGATTCAGAATATTGTTGCAAGAATGGCGCGCATACCGCCGGCCAGCGTGTCGGCCTCGGACAAGACCACGCTCCGAAATCTCGAGCGCGACCTGAAGATGGTGATCTTTGGTCAAGATGAGGCGATCGAAACATTGTCTGCCGCGATAAAAATGTCGCGTTCCGGTTTGAATGACGACGAAAAGCCCGTCGGTTCGTTCCTTTTCGCAGGCCCGACAGGTGTCGGTAAGACGGAGGTGACGCGACAGCTAGCGAAGTCTCTAGGTATTGAGCTGCTTCGATTCGATATGTCCGAGTACATGGAGCGACACACCGTGTCGAGGCTGATCGGTGCGCCGCCAGGGTATGTCGGATATGACCAAGGTGGCTTGTTGACCGAGGCGGTCAGCAAGAATCCGCATGCTGTTGTGTTGCTCGATGAAATAGAAAAGGCGCATCCAGAGGTGTTCAACCTGCTGCTTCAGGTGATGGACCATGGGACGCTGACTGATAACAATGGTCGAAAAGCCGATTTCCGCAACATCATTCTTGTCATGACAACCAACTCGGGCGCGCGCGAAATGAGCCGGGCAAGTATTGGTTTCACCGAGCAGGATCATTCGAGCGATGGGATGGATGTGATCCGTAAGTCGTTCACACCAGAGTTCCGTAATCGTCTGGACGCCATCATCCAATTCGCGCCACTCGATCCCCATTCCATTGCACGCGTCGTTGATAAGCTTGTCGTTGAATTGGAATCGAAGTTGCTGACATCCAATGTGACGCTTGAGCTGACGGATGCAGCACGGGATTGGATTGCTGATCGCGGGTATGACCGCAGCATGGGCGCGCGGCCAATGTCTCGCATTATCCAAAAGAGCATCAAGCGTCGGTTGGCTGATGATCTTCTATTCGGTGAGTTAGCCGAAGGCGGACACGTTCGGATCGACGTTGAAGATGGCGACCTCAAGCTCCATTTCGAACGTGCTGTGCCGAGATTGAAGCAGTTGTCCGATACACCGTCTGGTGACGCGGAGTAGGTGTCACCACCAAGCTAACAGCAGTGGTGATGGGAAACGGAATGGGACGGGCGTGACGCTCAGAGCACCGGGCGGTGCAAGCCCGGACGACGGCTCGCCCGGCTCGGTAATGTAAAGACTGTTTTTAGCGACCGCGATAGACGATACGGCCTTTGCTCAGGTCGTACGGTGTCAGTTCTACGGTGACTTTGTCGCCCGTCAGAATGCGGATGTAGTGCTTGCGCATTTTTCCAGAAATATGCGCAGTGACAACGTGTCCGTTTTCCAACTCGACGCGGAAAGTCGTGTTCGGCAGTGTATCGGTGACAACACCTTCCATCTGCAATGCTTCTTCTTTCGCCAAAAATCAGTCCTCTCTCTTATAAAACGAGTGCGAATTGTCCGCGAGAACCCCGCGGAATGCAATGCGCCAATGCCAATTTCGCATAACGTCGATCAGCGCTTTTCGCCAATGATATGTGTGGGCGGAATCCATGTTTTCAAGGGCTTGCAGGCAGTGTCGAGGATCGATGTGAATGCAGCTCGCGTGATAAGGCGAGCCCCCAGCGTCTGCAGGTGCGACGTATGCATCTGACAGTCGAGGACTTGAAAGCCGTCGATGACAAGCTGCTGGCAAAGTGCCTTGAGCGCGAATTTCGAGCCATTGGCCTGGCTTGAGAACATCGACTCACCGAAGAACGCTTTGCCAATCGCCACGCCATAGACGCCACCAATCAACGCATCACCGACCCACACCTCGATGCTGTGCGCCCATCCACGGCGATGCAGAGAGACATAGGCGGCCGACATTTCTGGAGTGATCCAGGTGCCGTGGTCATCGTCACGTGGTGCTGCGCATTGGTCGACCACCTGTTGGAAGCAGCGGTTCACCGTGACGACAGGTGCGTATCGTCGTTCAGCACGTCTCAATGAGCGGCTGGCATGGAAATCTTCTGGGAAGAGCACCATGCGCGGATCTGGTGACCACCAGAGAATTGGCTGTCCATGGCTATACCACGGAAATATCCCGCGTTGGTAAGCGGCCAACAAACGCGCTTCGCCAAGATCGCCGCCGGCCGCTAACAAGCCATCGGGTTCTTTGAGTGCAGACTCGACGGGTGGAAAGTCAATGCCGCTGTCATTCCCGAGCCAATAAAGGCTCACGCGGGTGGCTCATCGCTACGCCGGAACGGCGAATGGTCGTCAATGTCCTGCATGTACGTCTCAACCCCGCGTTGCTCGCGCTGCAAATAGTCGGCAATCGCATCGGCGAATTGCGGATGCGCGAGCCAGTGGGCGGAGTGCGTTTTGGTTGGCAGAAACCCCCGACTGACCTTGTGCTCACCCTGGGTGCCCGGCTCAAAGGTGGTGATCCCTTCGCGGATACAGTACTCGATGCCCTGGTAGTAACAGGTTTCAAAATGGAGGCTATGAAAGTCCCCCTCACTGCCCCAGTAACGACCGTACAGCGTGTCTTCACCACGCAAGAGAATAGCGGCGGCGACTGGTCTTTCGTCCTTTTCAGCGAGTACCAGCGCCAAAGCCTTGGGTTGGCTTGTGAGCAACATCTTCAAAAAGTCGAGATTCAAATAGGGCTCATGACCGCGCACGAGAAAGGTATTGCGGCATAGTCGAAAAGCAGCATCAAGCTCATCTTCTGTGATGTCCTTGCCGGCAACGATATGATGCGTGATGCCTTGCTCGAGAATCCGGCGACGCTCGCGGCGCACATTCTTGCGCTTCTTGCTGGAGAAAGCCCCGATCATGTCATCGAAATCGCGATAGTCATTATTGCGCCAATGGAATTGGCAGTCTGTGCGTATCAACGTTTCATCATGTCCTTCAAATACGGCCAAATCTGCCGGATCAAGGAAGTGCCAGTGCAGCGATGAGAATCCATGAGACGATGCAAATCGGATCGCGGTTTCGATCAGTGTGTTGCGCAGTATGTCGCTGCGTTCGTCATCGACAACGAGTAGCTTGCTCCCTGTGGCCGGCGTAAACGGCGATGCCGAGATGAGTTTGGGATAGTAGGCCAGGCCGCTTCGGTGGTAGGCATCGGCCCAGCTCCAGTCAAAAATGAACTCGCCCCAAGAGTGGCTCTTTTGGTAGAGCGGCATTGCCGCGACGAGGTCATCGCCGCTCGTAAGCGTCAGATGACAGGGCAGCCAACCGGTGTCCTCGCTGACCGACCCCGATTGCTCGGCGGCACGCAGAAATGCGTGTGATAGATGCGGTAGCCGCGGCCCGACAAGTCGATCCCACGCCAGCGCGTCGATTGCGTCGATACTGGTATGAAACTCTGCTGTAAGCGCATCAATATCCATAGGCGCGGTGTTGATTCCTGAATGCGACGTATGACGCGAATGCGCGGCAACTGAGGGACGATTTGTAATAAAATACCGGAATGGTGCAAAGCAATTCCACAACAACTGACAACGGCGGTATCCGAACATCAATGACGCGGACCCTACGAGAGGGTGCATTGTTTGTATTTGGTGCCTTGGCGATCGTCATGCTGGTGGCGTTGTTTACCTATCATCCGTCAGATCCGGGTTTTAGTCATTCGGGTAGCGGTGGAGCGATTCAGAATCGGATTTCGCTGGTTGGCGCGCTGTTTGCCGACTTCGTGTTTATGCTGTTTGGACGTCCTGCCTATTTGTTTCCGCTGATGGTCGCTTTCGCAGGCTGGCTGATTTATCGAGAGCGTACAAATCCAGAGTGGGAGGCAGGCCGCCTTATGGCGCTCCGATTTACCGGATTTGTATTGACCTTGGCTGCAAGTTGCGGGCTAGCAACGTTGCATTTTTCCGCGATCGGTTTGCGCGAAACAGCGGGTGGCATCGTCGGGCAAATGGTTGGCAACGGGCTGTTGGCGTGGTTCGGCATGCTGGGCGCGACGTTGCTCCTGCTCGCCGGTTGGTTCGCTGCCGCGTCACTGTGCTCCGGCGTGTCTTGGCTTGCGGTGATGGACAAGACAGGTCGCGGGGTTCTCAGTTTGATCGAAGGTTTTGCCGCTTGGCGCGATTCGTTGAAAGACAAAGCAGAAGGCAAACGTGCGAGTCAGCTTCGCAAAGAGAGCATTCGCGTCGAGCGCGAACGAAAGAGTACGCGCGTGAAGCCGCGCATCGAACCAACGATCAAGCGCGCCGAGACCAGTGACCGCGCGCAGCAAGAACGGCAAGTACCTTTGTTTGAGCCAGGCGAGGCCGGCGAGTTACCACCGTTGTCTTTGCTCGACGATCCGCCGCCACCAGAAGGTGGATATTCCGAGGAATCACTCGAAAAAATGTCACGGCTCGTGGAGTTGAAGCTGAAGGATTTCGGTATCGATGTCGAAGTGGTTTCGGTGCAACCGGGCCCGATCATTACACGGTTCGAGCTAGAGCCTGCCGCTGGCGTCAAATCCAGTCAGATATCTAACCTTGCGAAGGACCTTGCCCGCTCTCTGTCGGTGATCGCGGTTCGCGTTGTCGAGGTCATTCCTGGCCGGTCGGTCATTGGGCTTGAGATTCCGAATGAAAAACGTGAACTCGTCACACTGGGAGAAATACTGAGATCGCGTGCGTACGATGAGAGTAACTCGCCATTGACGTTAGCACTGGGTAAGGACATCGGCGGCGCAGCGCAAATCGCAGATCTCGGTCGTATGCCCCATTTGCTAATTGCGGGCACGACCGGCTCCGGTAAATCGGTGGCGATTAACGCGATGGTGTTGAGCCTTCTCTACAAGGCAACACCGGATCAAGTGCGACTGATCATGATCGACCCGAAGATGCTCGAGCTGTCGGTTTATGAAGGCATTCCGCATCTGCTATCGCCGGTCGTGACAGACATGAAAGAGGCGGCTAATGCGTTGCGGTGGTGTGTCGCGGAAATGGAACGGCGCTACAAACTGATGGCGGCATTAGGTGTGCGCAATATTGGTGGGTACAACCGGAAGGTTAAGGAAGCCATCGATGCCGGCACGCCGATTCTCGATCCGTTGTGGCAGCCACCTGACTTGATCGATCCGGAAAAGCCGGTTCCGCAAGCACCTGAACTCACGTCGCTACCGTTCATCGTCGTGATTATTGATGAGCTTGCCGACATGATGATGATCGTCGGCAAAAAGGTCGAGGAGCTGATCGCGCGATTGGCGCAAAAGGCACGTGCATCGGGCATCAATATGATTCTTGCGACACAACGACCCAGCGTCGATGTCATTACGGGCCTCATCAAAGCCAACGTGCCGGCGCGTATTGCGTTTCAAGTATCGGCCAAAGTGGACTCACGGACGATTCTGGATCAAATGGGTGCAGAGAATCTCTTGGGACACGGGGATATGTTGTATTTGCCGCCTGGCACCTCTATTCCCGAGCGCGTTCACGGCGCCTTTGTGTCAGACAACGAAGTGCATGCTGTGGTGGAAAAACTGAGAGCGAGCAGTCCACCAACGTATATCGATGAGGTCCTTACAGGTCCGACGACGCCGGTGCCGGGCATGCCTGATGTTGCAGGTCCGATGGCGGGCGCTGATTCAGAACAGGATGCACTCTACGACCAGGCGGTGGCCATCGTTCTGGAAACTCGCAAAGCATCGATATCCGGCGTACAACGACGATTGAAGATTGGCTACAACCGCGCTGCTCGAATGGTCGAAGCCATGGAAGAGGCGGGGCTTGTCGGTCCGCTCGAGTCCAACGGGTCGCGAGAAGTACTCGCGCCGGCCCCGCCGAAAGACTGATATCGCACGGATTCAGCGGGCATTCATGGGCGGCCTGCCATACTGAGATCGTCTCAAACTACGGATATTGCAACTATGAATACGCGTTGGCTTAAGATTGTCGTTTTTTCGCTGCTCTCCGTTGCGGCGACTGCTGAGGAACAACCGTCAAGCGACGGTGATGCGTTGAATCAACGAGGTCTTGAGTTGTTGATGCAATTCAATGAGGGCACGCGCGGTCTGCAAGGACGATTCACGCAGCGTGTCAGTCGCGATGGCGAGTCGGGTGAGTACAGCGAGGGTCGTTTCCGATTGCTGCGACCAGGCAAGTTTGTTTGGACGTACGAAACCCCAGACGAACAGATCATCGTTGCTGACGGAACCAACCTATGGAACTACGACGTACTATTGGATCAGGTTGATGTACGTCCTCAGGCAGACGCTTTGGCGGATTCGCCAGCAACAATCTTGAGTGGTGGCGGCGATCCATTGGACGCTTTCGATTATCACGGCAGTTTCGAGCAGGAAGCTGTGCTTTGGGTTCAATTAGCACCCAAGACCGAAGAGAGCGATTTCGGTGTTCTACGCCTCGGTTTTAAAGACGGACTACTTGCAGGCATGCAGCTCGGTGATAACTTGGACCAAGTCACCGTGATCGAGTTTGAGGATGTCGTCGAGAATCCCACGTTCAATAACGATGATTTCACGTTCATCGTGCCTGATGGCGTCGATGTGTATGGTGCGCCGGCAGGCGGCAGTGAGGACGAGGACGTGACGCCGGTCGTTGGTGGACTCGGATAAGTTGCGCGAGACCCTGCGTTACAAATGGCTCTGGATTGCGTTGACGCTGTTGGTCACCGCTGCGGCGCTCTTTGAGTTATTGAGGCCTAACGAAGAGATCAATCCTCAGGGTGATGGTGCCCAGCTCATGCATCTTATCGGTTTTGGGTTGCTTGCACTGTGGTATTGCGCGCTCGTCGCGCGGCGCACACTGGGCGCTGTTCTTGCTTGGCTTGTCATTGTTGGCATCGGCACCGAAATCGCACAACACTTCATGGGTCTTGGTAGAACGGGGGACGTGTTAGACGTGGTCGCGAATGTTTTCGGGATCGCGATTGGTCTTGGCTTGTCGGTGACCTTTGTTGGTCGTTGGCCGTTCTGGGTCGAGCGCGTGTTAGTTATTGGTGACCGAAAATGACCGATTTTCGACCACTCGCAGATCGCATGCGCCCGGATTCGCTGGAGACCTTTGTTGGTCAGCCGCATCTCGTGGGCCCGCAAAAGCCGTTGCGGCGGATGATTGAATCGGGACAGCCAGCATCCATGATTTTGTGGGGGCCGCCCGGGACGGGTAAGACGACACTAGCGCGAATGGTGGCGGCGAGCACAGACATGGCGTTTTTTCCGCTCTCCGCGGTAATGTCCGGCGTCAAAGAGGTTCGTGCAGCGATGGCTGAAGCGCAGCGTATTCGCAGCGAAGAGGGCAGAGGCACATTGTTGTTTCTGGACGAGGTGCATCGATTCAATAAGTCGCAGCAAGATGCGTTCTTGCCTTTTATCGAGGACGGCACCATCGTCTTTGTTGGCGCGACCACAGAGAATCCTGCCTTCGAATTGAATAATGCGTTGCTATCTCGCGCCCGCGTATTCGTCTTGAAATCATTGAGCGGCGAAGACTTGGGAGGTCTAGTTGAACGCACGCTCCAACGACTGCAAGACGAGGGGCAAGCCGCCGTCGCATTGACCGACGCGCAACGCTTAACATTGGTCGGCACTGCGGATGGCGATGCCAGGCGATTGCTCGGGCTGCTCGAAGCAGCCACACAGCTCGGCGATGACGCGGGTGTTATCCATGATGCCGATTTCGAGAGTCTCGTTTCAGGCACAATGCAACGCTTCGATAAAGGTGGCGATGCGTTTTACGATCAGATTTCTGCGTTGCACAAAGCCGTCAGAGGGTCTGACCCCGATGCCGCCTTGTATTGGATGCAACGCATGTTGATCGGTGGCTGCGATCCTTTGTATGTTGCACGTCGACTGGTTCGTATGGCCAGCGAAGACATCGGCAATGCGGATCCTCGTGGGTTGACAATCGCACTTGATGCTTGGCATTCCCTTGAGCGACTTGGGTCGCCGGAGGGAGAGCTCATGTTGGGCCAGGCGGTCGTATTCCTAGCATGTGCAGCCAAGAGCAATGCCGTCTACAACGCGTTCAAAGCGGCTCGCCATGATGCCGAGGCTGACGGTTCCTTGGAGGTCCCGGCGCATTTGCGAAATGCCCCGACAAAGCTCGCTAAATCCCTGGGTCATAGCGAGGGCTACCGTTACGCTCATGATGAACCCGATGCATTCGCTGCCGGCGTCAATTATTTTCCGGAGGCAAAACGCCCAAGAAAATACTATCATCCCTCACCGCGCGGCTTAGAGATTCAGATTAGCGATAAGCTTGAGCGTCTTGAGCGCCAAAATGCGAACGCCAATCCACCTTTGCGAAAGCGCTAAGCGCGCCTCCTTAAAATAATGAGTTGAGTCATGATCGACCCGAAACTACTTCGAACGAGTCTTGAGCTCGTGGTCAAAAACGTCGAGCGACGTGGTGGTGCTTTTGATTCGGACCGTTTTGCCGAAGCTGAAGCGCGCCGAAAGACACTGCAAGTCGAAACGGAAACGCTGCGCAAAGCGCGCAATGAGAGTGCTAAGGCAATTGGCATGGCCAAGGGTCGCGGTGAAGACATCGCGCCATTGCTCGCGGCGCAGAAGAAAGCGGGCGAGACGCTGGCAAACCATGAGGCAGAGTTAGAGGCGGTCACTCGGACGTTGACAGATATCCAGCTTGGATTACCGAATATGCTGGATGAGTCAGTGCCTGATGGAAAGAATGAGGAAGACAACGTTCTAGTGCGCGAATGGGGAACACCACCCTCATTTGATTTCGATCCACTCGATCATATCGAGATCGGTGAGAAACTTGCTGGAATCGACTTTGAAGCGGCTAGCCGAATCTCCGGTGCTCGTTTTGCGGTGCTAAGAGGTCAGATTGCGAGTCTGCAACGTGCGCTGGTGCAATTCATGCTGGATACCCACATCACCGAGCATCAGTATCAAGAAGTGTATGTGCCGTATTTGGTGCAAGGTCATGCGCTTCAAGGCACGGGGCAGCTACCAAAGTTCGGTGAGGATCTATTTAAGGTTGTCGATGAGCGGGACTTCTATCTGATCCCAACGGCAGAGGTACCGGTGACGAACCTCGTACGAGATCAAATTCTTCCCACAGATTCGCTACCGTTACGTTTCGTCACACACACCCCATGCTTCCGTTCAGAAGCCGGCTCATATGGGCAAGATACACGCGGCATGATCCGACAACATCAGTTTGAGAAGGTTGAAATGGTGCATGTCGTCAATCCAGAGGATTCGGCGGACGCGTTGGAACAGCTGACAGGCCACGCAGAGAATATTCTGAAAAAACTGGGATTGCCCTATCGAGTCGTAACGCTGTGTGCGGGTGACACCGGGTTTGGAGCAGCGAAGACTTACGACCTCGAAGTCTGGCTACCAGGACAGAAACGGTATCGTGAGATCTCGTCTTGCAGTAACTGTGGCGACTTCCAGGCGCGGCGTATGGGTGCAAGAACACGCGGCAGCGACGGCAATAAGCCGGTGCTCGTGCACACACTGAACGGCTCTGGTCTGGCGGCTGGCCGAGCGCTGATTGCCGTGCTTGAAAACTACCAACGTGAGGACGGCAGTGTCGCCGTACCGGAAGCGCTACAGCCTTACATGCGCGGCGTCACGGTGATCGGCGGTTAATGAGTCGGCTGTTGGGCGGTCACCGCCCAACAACACCGTACCGCTGATCTTCAGTGACCTGTTGTCGTTAATTGTCTTTAACGACGCGCAGCAACTTCTTAAGCTCAGCGAGACTGGCTTCCCAATGGGATTCAGCGCGCCTGAAGTAGCCCTCCCAGTCTTCTTCTGCGGGAATGCCAAAGACGTCTAGCGTCAGGATGACGGTATCGTCATCTTGATGCAGCGTGAGTTCTTCATAGACGGGACCGGATGGTAATGGACCTTCACCGTCTGGCGTCAGTTGCGCCATGCGTAATCGCCGAGGTGGCATAAATACATCGATCACTGCTTCGACTTCGCTGTCGTCGTGTAGTGTCGCGGTGAAAGACCCACCGATGCGTGCGGCGATATCCACATCTTTGCAATACCACCGTTGGAGTTGCTCGGGATCGGTGAGCGCTGTCCAAACACGTTCGATGGAGCACTTCAGCGTAATGTGATGCTTGAAATGGCGAGTGATGTCATCGAAGTCTTCGTCGATGATTTTCGTATCACGTGTCGTGGTCGGCTCAATCGGTCGCACTGGAGCGGCGGGCAGCGTCGCTTGAGATTCCGGCAAGTTAACAAGATGCAAGTCGCGTTGCGGGAACGGCACGGTGATGTTGTTGTCGCGAAACTCTCGATCGAGGACGAAGTTGATGTCACTGATGACGCTAAAACGCTTTTCAATTCTTCGGATGCGGACGCGCAATTCGAAGTCTAAAGCGCTATCACCAAATCCCATGAAAAGTGCTCGCGGCGCTGGTGCGCCACCATCGCTAATGACATCTTCGTGTTCGCGGCCAACGCGTTCCATGATGGAGCGCACCAACTCGATGTCTGAACCATAGGCGACACCAACGCGGATTCGCAAGCGACCTTGGGGATTGCGCAACACCCAGTTAGTCACGCGCCCAGACACGAGCTCGGAATTCGGTACCAGAACATTCTGGTTATCCAGTGTTTCGATGTCAGTGGCACGAATGCGAATACGCCGAACAAATCCTTCAGTTTCACCCACGGTGACAAAATCGCCAGCCTTGATCGGACGTTCGAACAACAAGATAAGTCCTGAGACGAAGTTGCTGGCGATCGCTTGCAGACCAAAACCGATGCCGAGCGCGAGGCCACCACCGACCAGTGCGAGGCCGCCAAGGTTGATGCCAGCGACGTTGAGTGCAATCAGTATCGCGATCACGAAGCCGATGTAGCCCGACAGCGTGACCATTGCGTCGCGCGCACCACGGTCCATGTTCATGTGCCGCAGCCAGCGTTTATCGATAAGGCGTTTGATCCAACCGGTGAGCGCGATCAGCAGGCTGAAGCTAAGAATGCCGTAGACCAGCTGCAAAGGTACTAGCTCGATCTCACCAATCTTTTTGCCTTCGACGGCAAGTGACTGCAGTTGATCGAGTTGTACGCCTGAGCTGTCCCAGACATACACCAGGTAGACGGCGAATCCGAGCCAGATGATCACATCGGCACTGAGTTGCATCAGACCAAAGCCGGTACGAGACTCCTTATCCGAACTGCTGATCATGTCGCGCACGCGACGTGACAGCGGTGTACGGCCCTCGATCAATGCTTCGAATACCGAGAAGACCAGCCACAGTAGGATCCAGATAACGATGATTGCTGTCGCTGTGCGGACTGCACCGTGCGTCAGGTAGCTCGCGAAATTGCGATAGCCGAATACGACGGCACCTAGTGCAACGACAATACAGAGCAAGCCGACATAGCGGACGAATCGATAGCGCACTAAACCACGTATGCGTCCCATGTAGGAGATCACTGTCCAAAGAGACAGACACAGCGCGATGATCACAATGGCGCGGGCGAGGGCGTGCCGATCGACAGTCATCGACACGCCGAGCCATGCATCGCCCAAAATCACGAAACTGCTCACAAGCATCAGCACGAAGAATCGTAAGCGCCGACGCATCGGCTGGACATGATCTGGATAGAATCCGGCAAGTGATCCAGCTGGCGATAATGGCCCGGTTGCCCAATCGATGATGACGCAGCCGACACCAAACATCAGGATCGCAAAGGCCGCGCGAACCGCCGCGATCGACATACTGGCGTTGGTTGTCGTTGTGTAGAGCGTGATCAACAGGCCGACACCGAGCAGGAGCATCGGTGCATGGCTTGCAAGCGGTTTCGGGAACAACGCGCTGAGAAGCGGTGGCCCTTTGTCGAAACCGTGTGTTGTAAACCAGCGGTTGAAGCGATATCGAATGACAAGACCTGCACCGATGGCGATAGCGCCGACAATCATCAGAAGCCAGAGCAACTCGGTCATCGTCGTGCCTTGGTCAAGGCGCGGCGTCATGCCGCCACGTATGTCGCCAGGCCAGCGAGATATCACGGAGGGTGCCGAGCTGATCAGGGCTGGCAGACTCGCTCCCCGCTGCCAAAGGTAACGCGCGGCGAGCTCACTGATTTTTTCGTTGATATCGTCGAGTAGCCGGTTCGCGTCAGTCACAAACTCCTGACATGACAATAGCAATGCTTGCGCTTCATCGAAGCGATTCCGAACCTCGATAGACTGGTCGAAGAGGGCAGCATTGGTGTCCGGGCTAAGGTCTTCGAAGACATCCAGCCGCTCCTTGAGCTGGTCTCGCTCTGGACGCGTTGATTCCACACACGCATTCGCATCTTCGGCGATTCTCACCATCGATTCACGATAGTCGACAAGTTCGTTTTGCGTTACGTCCTGCGTTTCAAGTCGATCGCTAATGTCGTCGAGACGCTGTTGTACGACATCGACGTCGAGCGTCGATAGCGTTTGCGCGAAAACGGGTGGCGTAAAAAGCAGGGACAAAAACGCCAGCGCGACGGCGGTGAGGTGTCGCGGGCGTAGCGGCAAGAACGGTGGTGACGTACTCAGTGGGATGCCCCTTGTTCGTTCTGCGCATTATATAGATCGCGTAATGCTGCGGCAAAAAAATACCCGCGCAGTGCGCGGGTATCCTTTGAGAGCGATTTTGCTCAGTCGCGTTATTCGCGAGACAAGAAGAGTCTGAGGACATACCAGAACATAAGCGCGATGGATGCGAACAGCGACATCGCGGCAGCCACATGTCGGTTTTCCGGGTAGTGATGCATGATGTTGGAAGTGTCGTACAAGACCGCTGCGCCTGCGAAGCCAATCATGGCGACAGAGAACCAGGTACCCAGTTCAAAGCCGAAGATCAAAGAGGCAACGATTCCAACAAGCGCCAGAATACCGCCCCAAACGAGCAGCCCGCGGAGGAAAGAGAAGTCTTTACCAGTCAGCATGGCGACAGCCATGAGACCTACCGATGCGACGATAGTTACCGTAGCAGCACTCTCGATGATCCCTGGGCCGTTGGCACCGCCAACGATGATTGCCATCACAAACAGCGGTGCGAAAATGACCGCCTGGGCGACGACGTAAACGGCAAACGCCGCATATTGCGCCGCTTGTGATTCCAAACGATGCGCAACATAGTTCGCACCCCAGCTTGCAATCATAAATGCGCCGAGTACCAACAACCAGTTGCCCTGCATGACGTTGAAGAGCTGGATTGATACGCCAGATTTAAACATCCAAGTCGAGATCGCAGCGAAGGCGAGAATGGCACCAACGACATGTGCGTAAGTGCGCCAGATGAACGCTGAGCGCCGGTCTGCCTCCAGCATCGCGACGGGATGATTTACCGCATAAGGATTATCAGTTTGCACGTTGTCCTCTCCTTTAGAATGACGTGTTGTTCGAGGATATCACAGTCGCAGGTCATGGCTTGGTGGTCTGCGTACTTGACTGAACGATGTCGAATACTACGGCGCCCATTCGCGACGCAGGATGTAACTTAACGCAAATCGAACGCTTGAGCGTTGAGCGGATGTTAAAAAAACGCCCTGGCGTCTCGACCAGGGCGCAAGACACGAAGTGTGTTCGCTGGCTACGATGCTATTGCTGGAGTCCCCACAATGCCTGTGGCAACCACAAGCGCCAGGCAGCACGCGTCATCGATGCAGTCGTAAAACTCGCAACGCCTTCATCAGCATTCCACGCTTCACGATCTAGCACTGTCAGTGCTTCCATGCCCGCTGCATTGAGCTTTGCATTGACTGTCATCAGTTGCTCACCGAGGAGCGAATCACTCTTGGCTAATGCCTCATTAAGCTCGGCCGAAAGCGCATCACGGCGGTCGAACTGCGTGCTCGACGGCTTACCATCGTAACTGGTGACATTGCCGTAAAGCGTGCCAAGACGCTCACGTAGTTTCTCCTGCCCGGTGATCATGCCGCCTTTCGTGACAGCGAGCGACGTTCGCAGGCCTTCGAGTTCTTCCGCATAGGACTCGAGCGTCGCTATCAATGCTTCACTGTTTTCTGTCGGCGCGGTAGCAGCCGCAGCGGTCGCTTGGTCACGAACCTCGATGAGGTTGTCAGACAAAAATGACAGGCTGTTGACCATGTCATAGAGCTCAAGCGCGAGTGCCTGTTGCGATTGTCGATCGCGCCTAGAGTGCGGTGTCCGAGGATCGGCAACGAGTTGAACCGTCGTCTCCAGCGTTTCCTTACCTTTGGTCAAAACTGCGCGGTACTCGCCCTCAGGAACGCGCGGCCCCAAGAATCCGGGCACCAGGCTGGTCGAAGGTGGGAATTTGGGCGCTTTGAATCGCATTGGCCATTCGACTCGATTCAAACCGCGACGCTTACCGCCCGGGAGCGTCGCAATCAAACGATCATCGTCATCGAAGATTTCGACCTTTAGGTCGCCGAATAAGTGCCGCTTCTTCAAGTGATAGACAATGGTCGCGGCCTGAGGCGGATTAGGTGAATAGAACGAATCATTTGCGCCGAAACTTTGCAGTTGCGTGGTCAACACCATCGGTGCTGGTCGGGTGGGCAGCAACGCAACATTCGCTTGCAGCGCTTCCGGTGTGATGCCGCGCAACGGCGTGATGTCATCGATGATGTAAACGCCACGGCCGTGTGTACCGATGACAAGGTCATGTTCGGTTGGGTGAACGACGAGGTCATGGACGGCTACTTGCGGCAGGTTTTCATCGAATCGAGCCCAGTGATCACCGCTATCTAGGCTGATGTAAAGTCCTTCCTCCGTACCCAGAAACAGCAGATTCGGATTGACGAGGTCTTGTTTGATGACCCATGCATAACCTTTGATTTCACCACCTGCGATCGAAACCCATGTTTTTCCGTAATCGGTGGTCCGGTAAACGTAGGTAGCCATATCGCCGCGGCGGTGGCCGTCGAATGTGACGAACGCGGTACCCTCGTCGTGAGGACTTGCTTCAACACGAGATACCCAAGTTCCCTTCGGTACACCGGCAATGTTACTGATGACATTGCTCCATGTTCGTCCACCGTTCAGCGTGACTTGGACGTTGCCATCATCCGTGCCCACCCAAATCGTGCGTGCATCTAAGGGTGACTCACTGATGGAGTAGATCGTCGTGTAATTCTCTGCCGTCGAGTTGTCGATGGTAAGTCCGCCGGACTGTTCCTGGCGCTGACCTTCTGGATCATTGGTGGTTAAGTCCGGCGAGATCGCCTCCCAGGATTCGCCACGATCGTTACTCTTAAAGAGATACTGCGCGCCATAGTAGATCGTTCCTGGCTTGCTGGCACTCAAATGCAGCGGTGTGTTCCAGTTGAATCGCAGTTTGTCTTGATCTTCTTCACGCGCAGGTTGGATCCGTTTCACTTCGAGCGTTTCGCGATCAACACGCTTCAGCTGGCCCCCTTGGTACTCGACAAACAGTACGCGGTCGTCGTTGGGGTCTGGAAATGACCAAAAGCCATCGCCGAATCCGATGTTTTGCCAGTCTTTGTTTTGGATGCCGCCGGCGGCCTGTGATGGCCCCATCCATGATCCATTATCTTGAAGGCCGCCGTACACGTTGTAGGGCCACCGTGAATCCACCGCCACGTGATAGAACTGACTGACTGGTAGATTCGCGACATGGCGCCAGTGAAATCCGCGATCTTCCGAGATGTACACGCCGCCATCGGTGCCAAGCACGACTTGCTGCGGGTTAGCTGGGTTCACCCACAACGCGTGATGGTCGGGGTGAATGGAAACACTGAAACCGCCGCCAAACATGCCGGAGAACGTCTCGCCGCCATCGCTGCTGACGCTCAGCGTAAAACTCGGTTTGTAAACGCGCTCCGGGTCGGTCGGATCAACGACGAGTTCACCGAAGTAGAACGGTCGCATTTGGACGTTTCCGGAATCGTCTTTTTGCTCCCAAGTGTCACCGCCGTCATCGGAGCGATATAGCGCTGTGTTTTCGCTTTCAATTACTGTGCAGAGA
>JBCAZE010000165.1:0-6655 GCA_039700805.1 Pseudomonadota bacterium
GTGCTTTAACAGCCGGCTTCTTAACAGCGCGCATTTTCAAAAGGCCAGGCATCGTGAAAGTGCCCGGTGCACCACGACCGCCAAGGTTCTTCTTAATCAGACCTGACAAGGAATCAAAAACCGCTGCGACATCTTTGCGGGTCAGACCCGTGTCGTCGGCGATGTGACGATAGATCTCAGATTTCGTCGGTGCTTTCTTCGCCGTTGCGGTGGTTTTTTTCTTTGCTGCCATTTGCAGATCACTCCTGAATAAACAATCAAAAGACGAGCGCTGCTCGCCATCCCAAAATCGGCGCTAACATTAACATAGTCAGATCGCCATGGGTATGCGGAAAACCCTATTTTTTTCGGTTTTTTTGTCTATTCGGACTTGATTTCTAGTCGGTGTAGTATTCGCGCTTCGTTCGCACCTCAAACGTGTCTTCGGAACCCGCCGGAGTCACGTTGATGTCGAAGATTAGCGTCTCGCGATTCGAGACAGATACCTCGCCGATGTAGTAGATCGCAGCGTCTTGTTGGACCTTACGCATGGTCATGCTTTTGCTCTGACCGGTGAGGTTGACAACGTCGACGCTGACATCGGCTTCGACAGAAACCGCACCCACTGTTTCTTGAATCGAAACGTTGAGCATGGCGCGATTATTGGCGCGCACGATCCCGACCGCCTGCGCCACCTCAGCGGGGACTTCGTTGGTCGAGAGTGCATGGAAATAGACCGTGTAGTCACCGAAGACAGCGGAGTTTTCTTCGGCTGCCTGTGCTTGCGGGACCGTTCGCTCGCCCCCGCCGCCACAAGCCGTTAGCAGGCCAATCGCAACGATGGAAATTACTGTGGCTCGGAACATGTCTGGTCTCCTTGTCTCATGCTGCACCCCGTCTCCTTGAGGATAGGCGACCCCATGCTCGAAAGCCAGTCGGGCACCGATTGTCGACAGCAACGCTAGGTCAAAAAACTGAACCGTAAGTGGTCAACGATGATCAGACCTACGCTCAATGCCAAGATCGCAATCATCGGGCTGAGATCCAACCCGCCCATGGGCGGAATGAGTCGTTGGAACGGACGCATCACGGGTCGCGTCAATTCTTCAATCAGAGCACTCGCGGGGCTGTAGTTGCCTGGTGCAACCCAACTGATAACGACTTGAATCACAATCGCATAGAGAAACAGCTTGATCGACATTTCGGCAAGCTCGAACACGGCGAGTCCGAAAATGATCGGTGAGGGTGAGAAGCCCTTAAGCAGGGTCAGCGCGCCGAGCAGTAGCACCTGCACGATGTACGCGACCAAAAGTGTCGCCGTATCAACCTGACCGATCGGCGGCACGAAACGACGCACCGGGACCACTAGTGGCGAGGTCAATTGCACGATCGACTGGGCCAGCGGGTTTCTGAAGTTGGCGCGGACAAGCTGCAAGTACAACCGCAGCAGGATGACAAACAAGATCAGGTGGCTGAGCGCTGTCAGCAGAAATTCGGAAATGTCCGCAATCATTCGGGCGTGTCTCCAGTTGCCGCCTCATCGGCGAGTTCAGCCGCACGGGCTTTGGCGTTGCGCATCGCGTCGCCGACGATAACATCAAGTTTCTGCGCGAGCATATGGTTGATGGCCGCAGCCGTGGTCCCACCCGGTGATGTGACTGCACGCCGCAAGCCGGCCAGATCAGCATTCTCTGACGCCAGTTTAGCCGCACCGGTCGCGGTGCCCACCACGAGTTTTCGTGCGACGTCAGGACTCAGTCCGAGCGATTCGGCGGTCGACTGCATTGTTTCCATCAATAGAAAGAAGTATGCAGGTCCGCTGCCCGAGACAGCGGTCACGCTGTCTATCGCGGCTTCACTGTCTACCCAGATGGCATCGCCGACGGCGCCCATCAGTGCCGCGGCAATGGTTTTTCCGGCATCGGAAGTCTCTGCTGTCGCGAACATGCCAGCGCTACCAAGACCGACCATCGCACCTTGGTTCGGCATCACTCTGATGATGCCGCCGCTGTGGTCGAGCCATCGACCGATATCTGTCGTTCGAATACCGGCTGCGACGGAGATGATCGTGGGTATTGCAGCGCCACTTGTTTTGTAGCGCGCCGCGATCTGACCGCACACGAGCTGGGTGATCTGTGGTTTGACGGCCAAAACGATCGCCTCAACATCACAGTCAATGGTTGCTGCACTGTCGTGAACCACAAGACCAGGAATAGCGGTATTGAGATGATCTCGCTGGGCGAGAGCTGGCTCCACCACTTGGATCAGGTCAGCCGGATAGCCTGTCGCAACCAAGCCCTGGACGATGGCAGCTGCCATGTTGCCACCGCCCACGAAACAAATGGGGCGATGCGATGGGTTAAGGTGTGGCTCGTTCATGCGCCGCTATGGTACCCCGCCACCTGGTTCTACGGAATCTCTCGGCCCGAAGATCGCGGTACCAACACGGATCATGGTCGAACCTTCGCGGATAGCAAGATCCATATCGCCGCTCATCCCCATAGATAAGGTGTCTACGCTCGAGAAGTCGTGTTGGATGGTGATCATCGCCTCCCGCATACGGGCAAAAGCGGTTCGAGTACGAGCCGTGTCAGCATGCGCGGCTGGTAAGCACATCAAGCCTCTGAGCCGAAGATGGGGAAGCGCATCAATTTCGCCAGCGAGTGGGCCGATCGCTTCAAGAGAGACACCGGCTTTTTGAGGCTCGTTGTCGATATTGACCTGGATACAGACATTCAAGGGCGCTTGATCCGCGGGTCGCTGAGCGGACAACCGCGCGGCAATCTTTAGGCGATCAATCGTGTGGACCCAGTCGAAATGGGCTGCGATATCGCGAGTCTTATTCGACTGGATTGCACCGATGTAGTGCCAAACAAAGCCAGATCGACCAAGTTCGCGGATTTTCGCGACACCTTCGCTGACATAGTTTTCGCCGAAATGAACCTGTCCCGCGCTCGCGGCCGCTGCGATCGCGCTCGCCGGATGACGCTTGCTGACGGCCACCAAGGTCACCGTTTCGGGCTGCCGACTTGCGGACTCGGCCGCAGATTCCAGCTGCCGCCGAACGGCAGTCAGGTTTTCCGTGACCCTAATCACGCTTTGCCTCAAGTGCTTCGCTATACTCCATCATCGAAGTTTATGGTAAATCCGCTGCCTAATTTATTGTGAAGGACAACTAATGGCCGTCGATGTCGCACAGCTGCTTTCTTTTACTGTCAAAAACAACGCGTCGGACCTGCATTTGTCCGCCGGCGTACCGCCGATGATTCGCGTTGATGGCGATATCAAACGCGTCAACATGCCCGCGCTGACTCACAAAGAAGTGAACAGCATGGTGTATGACATCATGAATGACAAGCAGCGCAAAGACTACGAGGAGTTCCTCGAGACCGACTTTTCGTTCGAGATTCCGCAGCTTGCACGCTTCCGGGTCAACGCCTTCAACCAAGCGCGCGGCTCGGGTGCCGTCTTCCGGACCATTCCTTCAGAAATCCTTACTCTTGATGATCTGGGTGCGCCCGCGATTTTCAAGGACATCGCGATGCAACCCCGTGGTATCTGTCTCGTGACCGGGCCAACGGGTTCCGGTAAGTCGACAACGCTGGCGGCGATGGTCGACTACATTAACGACAACAAGCCAGATCATATTTTGACGATCGAGGATCCGATCGAATTCGTCCACGAAAGCAAAAAGTCGCTGATCAACCAGCGCGAAGTCCATCGCGATACCCATGGCTTCTCCGAAGCGCTGCGATCAGCGTTGCGTGAAGACCCGGACGTGATTCTTGTCGGCGAGCTCCGTGATCTCGAGACCATTCGTCTTGCGCTGACCGCGGCCGAAACGGGTCACTTAGTCTTCGGAACGCTGCATACCAGCTCCGCGGCCAAAACCATCGATCGTGTTGTCGATGTATTCCCCGCGGCTGAGAAAGAAATGGTGCGCACGATGCTGTCCGAGTCATTAAAGGCCGTCATCTCTCAGTCGCTGTTAAAGAAAGTTGGCGGCGGCCGCATTGCGGCACATGAAATCATGATCGGAACGCCGGCGATTCGAAACCTGATTCGCGAAGGCAAGATTGCACAGATGTACTCGGCGATTCAGACGGGACAGGCATCGGGCATGCAGACCCTTGATCAGAACCTTTCTGAGTTGTTGATGAAAGGCGTCATTACCAAAGAAGAAGCGCGCTTTAGAGCGGCGAACAAAGAAAACTTCTAATCCCGCGGGCACGACAACAAGAGACGGACATGGATAGAGAACAAGCCTCCAGACTGATGCAGAACTTGCTGCGCAAGATGAACGAGAAGAGTGGCTCGGATTTGTTCATCACTGCAGGATTTCCGCCGGCGATCAAAATCGACGGTGAGATCCATCGTGCGAGCGACAGCATTCTGAAGCCTGAGCAGACCTCTATTTTGGTGCGCTCGATCATGAACGATAAGCAGGCCAGAGAATTCGATGCCACACGCGAGTGTAACTTCGCGATTGCACCGAAGGGCATCGGCCGCTACCGGGTCAGTGCCTTCATTCAGCAAGGTCATGTCGGTGCCGTACTGCGTACGATCACCACCACGATTCCAACGTTCGAAGATCTTGATCTACCGCCGATCCTGAAAGACGTGGTCATGAACAAGCGTGGGCTCGTCATTATCGTCGGTGGCACCGGGTCCGGTAAGTCGACGACGTTGGCGGCGATGATCGGTGCCGTACTGCGTACGATCACCACCACGATTCCAACGTTCGAAGATCTTGATCTACCGCCGATCCTGAAAGACGTGGTCATGAACAAGCGTGGGCTCGTCATTATCGTCGGTGGCACCGGGTCCGGTAAGTCGACGACGTTGGCGGCGATGATCGGTCATCGCAACCGCAACTCGCGTGGCCATATCATCACGATTGAGGATCCGGTTGAATACGTTCACCCCCATGAAGGTTGTGTCATTACACACCGCGAAGTGGGTGTCGACACAGAAAATTGGCATGCGGCGTTGAAAAACACACTGCGCCAGGCGCCTGATGTCATTCTGATTGGTGAGATCCGTGATCGCGAAACGATGGAGTACGGCATTCAGTTCGCCGAGACCGGGCATTTGTGCCTCGCGACATTGCACGCCAACAGCGCCAACCAGGCGCTCGATCGCATCATTAACTTCTTCCCGGAAGAGCGCCGTTCGCAGCTTCTGATGGACTTGTCATTGAACACGCGTGGGTTGATCTCGCAACGCTTGATTCCTCGCGAGGGTGGTCTTGGCCGTGTTGCTGCGATGGAAATCATGCTCGCGACGCCATTGATTCAAGACTTGATCTTCAAGGGCGACGTCGCACAGATCAAAGAGATCATGGCCAAGTCCACACGCCTTGGTATGCAGACCTTTGACCAAGCGTTGTTCCAGCTTTACGAAGAAGAGATCATTTCCTACGAAGACGCCATGCGCAATGCAGACTCGAAGAACGAGTTGCGCTTGAACATCAAGCTGAACAGTAAGCGCGAAGGTGGACTCACCGAACAACAAGCCGCCAGTCTCAAGATCATGGAAGAAGAGAAAGGCGACACGATGATGTTCTAGGCATTTGCCGAACATAAACGACTAACGGATTCCAGATGAACGTAAAACCGCTGTTTGAGCTGATGGTAGAGAAAAAGGCGTCAGACCTTTTCTTCGCACCGTTCGCACCGGTCAAGATCAAGATCGACGGCAAAATCATGTCGGTCAACAAGCTGCAATTGACGCCAAAACAGGTGCGTCAAGCGGCGATGGAGATCATGACCGAAGAGCAGATGGAGACGCTTGCACGCGATCTTGAAATCGATTTCGCGGTATCAGAGCAGGGTCTTGGACGATTCCGCGTCAATGTTTTTCACCAGCGTGGCAACCTTGCAATGGTGCTGCGTTACATCACGGCGGAAATGCCGTCTCTCGAAGAACTCGGTATGCCGGAGATCTTTGGTGATCTGGTACTCAACCGGCGTGGTTTGATTTTGATGGTGGGTTCAACCGGCAGCGGTAAGTCGACCACGATTGCGGCGATGATCGATCATCGCAACCGCAACACGGCCTCGCACATTATTACGATCGAAGATCCCATTGAGTTTCTACACAAAAACCAAAAGTCGATCGTAAACCAGCGCGAGCTTGGTGCTGACACGAAGTCCTACCACGCCGCGATACGCAGTGCTTTGCGTGCCGCACCGGATCTCGTGTTGATCGGTGAGATTCGCGATGTTGAGACGATGCAAGCGGCAATCAGTGTTGCCGGCACGGGTCAGCTGGCCATTGCAACCTTGCACTCCAACAACGCACCAGAAACGCTGGATCGGATCATCAACATGTTCCCGGTGGCGCAGCAGAAACAAGTGTTCGTCGATCTATCGCAATACTTAAAAGCGATCATCTCGCAGCGCCTCGTTCGCAATCGCGAAGGCAAGCGCGTCGCAGCCGTGGAGTTGATGCTCAATACGCCGCACATCGCTGAGCTCATCGAAAAAGGTGATATCACCGGTGTGAAAGAAGCGTTGAAGGAATCAACCGAGAAGGGCATGCAAAATTTCGATACGGCTTTGTTGCAGCTCTATCGCAGAGGCACGATCACGCTGCAAGAAGCGTTGGTCAACGCGGATTCTCGAAGCAATCTGGAAGCGCAAATCAACTTCGGTTAAGACGCGGTTGTCCGCTT
>JBCAZE010000166.1:0-6632 GCA_039700805.1 Pseudomonadota bacterium
TCCGAACGCAAAAGCGAAACTATTGGTAGAGAACGACTGATCGTTAAGGGTGACTTTAATCGTTCTAGGCTTGCCATCACGCAAGACTTTGAGGTTGATTGAATCGCCCTCTTCTTTGTCCTTTAACACCTTCCCAATGGCGAGACTCGCCTCCATGGTGTCGACCTCGGTCAGGGACTTTGTGTCGACAGCCAACAAACGGTCACCAACCAAAATGCCGGCATCGGCCGCGGCGCTTCCCGGTGATACGGACATGACCTTGATGCCTTCACCATCGCGTTCGCCATTCACGCGGGTCGAACTCAACGCCACGCCCAATTTCGGGCCATCGCCGTGCAATCGACCACCACTAGAGTTAACAACCAACCGGCGAGTACGCCCTTCCGTCAGTCTCGCGACTTCCTCCGCGGCCTCCTGCAATCGGATCTCAGCTTCCCTCAGCTTTTGCTCCGCTTCGATTTCCACCTGACGTCGCTCTTCTTCCGCTTTAATCTCCATCTTGCGGCGCTCTTGCTCGGTTTCGCTTTGTGCGCCAGCCGCACCAGCCAAAGCCAGTAACACCATCGCAGCAAGCCTTGTGGTGGTTAAAAACTTCATAATTTGTCTCCTAGGCGAATATCCAAATCTCAAAAAAACTAGAGCCAGACCGCTGCGGTCGGCTGCGCACCAGCCCGCAGTGACACGAGTGACGTCATCAAACCAACCCGCTCACGCAAAAGCGTCTCGCGCGCACTGGCCTGCTCATAAACACCACTGGTATTCAGGCGCTGGTCTATCGTCGCGACACGGTCCTCAAGGGCCGTGATCGTGCTCGCCGTGCCGACACGCTGAACGCGTCCTTCAGCGGGCAGAGCCGCCAACAGTCGATCCAAGTACGCGGACTCGGCCGCCAACGATTCAAGCGTGTCAGCATCGGTCGCGGGCTGTGTTAGCGTCGCAATCTCGGGAACCGGTTTGTCGTCGGTTGCCGATAGGGTCACAACAGCGATAGAAGTCAACAGCACCGTGGCGGCAAGGGCCGCGGGCAAATACCAACGCCGTTTCGGCGTCGCAGTCTCGGCCAAAGCATGCAATGCGCTCATCGTCTCAGCAGATGGCTGCAGTTGTGGCAAAGCCTTCAACGCATCCGCGATATCCGAATCCGGTCGGCTGATCAATCTCAATCTCATAACGAGCACCTCGTCCTTTCATTCGCGTCTTTCGTCGCGCCTACCGGCTGCGAATCGGTATCGAGATGGACGCGTAACTGTTTGTGCGCACGCGACAGCGTCGACTTCGAGAAAGACAACGATTTGCCCATCAGGTCGGCTATTTCCTGATGGGAATATCCTTCAACATCGTAGAGCCAAACGACCGTTCTCGCTGTCGGACTCAAACGTTCTAACGCCTGCTCCAGATCGATACCAACATCGACCGAACGCGACAGCGCAGGCTCTGTCGGCAGTTCACCTTGGTTGTCCAATGCAGTCGCACGCTGTTCCCAAGCACTGCGCAAGTGCATCAAACAGCGGGTCACCGCAATCCGTCGTACCCAGGTGGCCAGCGCGGATTCGAATCGAAAGTCAGGCAGCGACTTCATCACGACAACAAAAGTCTCTTGCGTGAGATCGTCTGCCGTCGCATCAGACTGGCAAAGTCGCCTGGCCAGCGTGTACACCGCGGGGGCGAAACAATCGAAGATCGCGGCCAATGCGGCTGCCTCGCCGGTCTGCGCACGTCGTACTAGCTTGTTGTCCAGGGAAAGTCCCTTAAATCCGCTCATGTCGTCTTAGATGCGGGAGGATCACGAATGGTCGCAACGAAATAAAAAAAAGTAGTGATTGCCAATTGTACGCATACGGGGCTTCCATCCAGACGGGTTTGCGCTAGAATAGCCCGCCTAACGTGCTGCACTGCCAGAGTGGTGGAATTGGTAGACACGAGGGATTCAAAATCCCTTGCTAGCAATAGCGTGTCGGTTCGAGTCCGACCTCTGGTACCACAACCGTCGTCCTGACGGTCGCGGCAAGCACTGAAATCATGGAAATACCCGGATGAAATACTGCTCCGTCTGCGGCCACGAGGTGATCCGCCAAGTTCCGGAAGGGGATACGCACGAGCGAGATGTCTGCCCGAATTGCGGCACTATTCACTACGTGAATCCGAAAATCGTCGTTGGTTGCGTCCCGGAGAAAGACGGCAAGATCCTGCTATGTAAACGCGCGATCGAACCGCGGCTTGGATACTGGACGGTTCCGGCAGGTTTCATGGAGCTCAAAGAAACGATGGCAGAAGGTGCGGCCCGCGAAACCATGGAAGAAGCATCCGCGGAAGTGGAGATCGGCCATCTTTTTGCGGCCGTTGATGTGCCACATGCGGGTCAGGTACACGTCTTTTACACGGCGAAATTAGTGTCTGATTTCGCACCGGGGGAAGAAAGCCTGGAAGTCGCTTTGTACGCGCCTGAGGATATCCCGTGGGACGAAATCGCGTTTCCGAGTGGCGTGTTTGCCCTTAAGAAATATTTAGAAGATGCAGGCAAAAACAACGGCGTGCATGCCTACACAGCCGAACGCCGCCGTTATTGATGCGACCGTGCGCCATTCGCGATACCATTCGGTCGTTAGGGGACGTCAGGACAGTTAGCCAATGACATTTGTTGTCACTCAATCATGCATTAAATGTAAGTACACCGATTGCGTCGAAGTGTGCCCAGTGGACTGTTTCCATGAAGGGCCCAACTTCCTGGTCATCGATCCCGACGAATGTATCGACTGCACTTTGTGTGAACCAGAATGCCCGGTCGAAGCCATATATTCAGAAGACGAGATTCCGGCCGGACAAGAGCACTTCCTTGAGTTGAATGCCGAGTTATCGCGCGACTGGCCGGTCATCACCGAAGCCAAAGATCCACCCGCCGACGCCGACGACTGGAAGGATCACGAAGACAAGGAATCAATGCTCGAGCGCTAGACGCCGAGCCGACGCCCGGGCCGCTGCGAAACACGCTGCCTATTGCGTCGCGGTAGCCAACGCCAACCGCTGAGCGAGATCCTGTGCTGGCACGTAGCCGGAAATCAAATCACCGTTCGGCAAGACAATCGCCGGGGTACCGTTCAGCCCTACCGATAGACCAATTTCGAATTGCTTAGCGATTGCGCTCGCGTCGCAGTTCGCCGCTTTCAATGATTTGTCATTTTTGGCGTCGGTCATTGCCTGACGTCGGTTGTCCGCACACCATACTTCTTCGGCTTTTTCCCAAGAACGTGTATTCGGACCACTGCGTGGGTAAAAGAGATAGCGAACAGCAATACCGGCTTCGTTGTAGGCCTGCATTTCTCGGTGCAATTTACGGCAGAAAGTACAGTCGATATCGGTAAAGACCGTCACCGTATGTTCCGCGTCATCAGGACCAAAGGTGATCGCACCCGCAACCGTCTCTCCCGACATCAGTTCAAGCCGTCCTGCGGAAATCGCCTCTTGCGTCAGGTTTCGATTTTCCTCAAGGTCAATCAGCTCGCCTTGGACAAGGTATCGGCCGTCTTCGGTCAGGTAGGCCACCAAAGCACCTTGGCGTATTTCGAGCAGGCCATCGACAGGACCGCGATTGATCGATTCTGGGGAAATGCGCGGAAACTTCTCAGTAACCGACTGACGCACCTCATCCAACGATGCATCGTCCGCCATCGCAGACGAAATCAAAGCGAACAATGCCGAAGCAACGACTAGAACTTTCCGGAAATGTGTCACTGGATGTGAACTCCTCACTCGTATTGCCGCGGATAATCCCACAGGCCCAGGCAGTCAGGCAAGCGCCCAGAAACTGCATTGTGTGAATGAAGACCGGTGCTACGGGTGAAAAGTTTCACCCGCCGGCACAATTTACCCGCGTGGGTGGTGACGCTCGTGTAGATCCTTCATACGCTCGCGTGCGACGTGTGTATAGATCTGAGTCGTCGATAGGTCGCTATGCCCCAACAACATTTGGACGACGCGAAGGTCAGCGCCATGATTCAAAAGATGCGTGGCAAACGCGTGTCGCAAGCTGTGCGGTGATAGGCCTTCTTGAATATTAGCCTTTTGCGCGTAGCGTTTAATGATGTGCCAAAACGCTTGTCGGGTCATACGATCACCGCGACGCGTTGGGAACAAATACTCTGTCTGACGTTCAAGAAGGATCTCAAGCCGAGGGCCCTCGATGAAATCGCGTAGCCAGCGCTGCGATTCCTCACCCAGCGGAATGAGGCGTTCACGATCGCCTTTGCCAACAATCCGAAGTACGCCTTGGTTCAAGTTGACTTGAGACTGCTTCAAGCTGATAAGCTCCGTGACACGAAGACCTGTCGCGTAAAGCAATTCAAGCATGGCGCGATCCCGGTGACCCAAGGGGTCTGACACGTTAGGCGCTGCCAGAAGCGCTTCCACTTCATCCTCGGTCAGCGTCTTCGGTAGCGATCGCCCAATGCGTGGCATCGCGATATCAACGGTTGGATCGTCGGTGCGAAGATTTTCATTCGCCAAGTAGCGATAGAAGCGCCTGAAACTCGAGAGCTGCCTTGCGGTCGAACGCGGCTTGGCTCCCTCTTCAACGCGCCATGCGATGAAGCTCAGCAAGGATTCTTTGGACGCCTTTTCAATTTCAACGGCATTGCCGGAGAGCCAGCGCGCGAGCGCCATCAAATCGGCGCGGTACGCGCCCAGCGTATTCTTCGATAAGCCGCGTTCGGCCCATATCGCATCGAGAAACTGATCGATGATCGTCTCTGCATCAGCCAAAGCTGCGCTTTCGTGAGTTTTGTCGTTTGTTGCCATTAAAGCCATCTGTATACTACTTAGCCTTTGACCCGGAGCATGCCTGTTCGTGCAGCGACATCTCCGGAATTCCTGTTGCCATCGCATTCATTGCTTTGGACTTGGCCGAGGTATGCGGAGCCCGTATCCCCTCTGGCGACAATAATCCGACGCATGCGACAGAATTGCCGTGATCACGGTCACAGAACACAAACCCGTTAACATAAAGTGATATGTGTCACAGTAATCAGTGTGACCCAGTGCACAGTTTTTGAGAGTTAGGCATCGAAGATGACAAAAATACTGAGACGCATTGTGCATGCCGTTTATGGCCTCTGGTTTGTGACGGTCTTCGCGCTGTGCGCCTGCATGGCACTGATTGCCGTGTTACTGCCCAGCCTTGCATTACGTCAAACGCTTGTGACGTTTTTCACCCGTGTGATTTTTTGGCTGACGGGCACTGGGCCTAGCGTGTCCGGACGAGAACATCTGCCCGCCGGTCAATGCATGATCGTGGCGAATCACGCGAGCTATCTGGATGGCCCCGTCATGACCGCCGTTTTACCCCCACGATTCTCCTTTTTGATCAAGGCGGAAATGAATAAAGTCCCGCTAGCGGGCTTCTTGCTGAGACGCATCGATTCGTTTTTCGCCGATCGGTCAGGCGTGACGAAAAGCGCTACCGCGGCACGGCAGGTGATGCGCGCCGCCAAACAAGGCCGCGCACTCGGTGTCTTTCCCGAAGGGACTTTTACCGAGGAGCCGGGACTGAAGCGTTTTCAGAAAGGTGCGTTTAGTGTCGCGAAATCCGGCGGACTACCGATTATTCCGGTGGTGATTGAAGGTACAAGACACATCTTGCCGGCCGACAGTTGGTGGCCAAAACCTGGCCGCATCAGAGTGAAGCTTCTGCCCGCAGTGGTTGCGGAGTCCGTTGAGCGCATGGAAGTCATTGCCCTACGCGACCACGTCAGAGCACTCATTGCCGATGCACTTAGTGAGCCCGATCTCCTCGAAAAACCGGCCGATTCGACCGTGTCATCAGCCGAAGCATCCGCGACAGCCAGTCGCTAGTGTAAGGCGTCAGTTAGCCGCGGCAACTGGCGTTGCCACTTTAATACGATCATTGACGAAGGCAATCCATGCCCGAGCATTGTTGGCCTCGTTGGTGGTGCCCTGCTCTTCCGCTTTACGAAAAGCGCTCAGTGCCTGCCTGAACTGCTCAAGTTCCGAATGCGCCATACCGATCAACAGGTATGCCTCACCCGGCTTGTCATAACCTTGCTCAAGCGCTGTCGTCGCCGAATTGATGACATTCTGCCAATCGGTTAATTCGTTATATACCTTGGCACTTTCGATCGCGAACTTCGGATCGCCAGTCATCTTGCCAAGCTCGGACATAACCGCCAACGACTTATCGTATTCTTGCGCCGCGGTCCAAGCCGACTGTAGAAGTTCGAGCGCCTTACGGTTGCGTTTTACGCGCCCCGCGTTGAGTTCGGCGGCCAGAATATCGCCAGCTGTGTACGGAATCGACAGGAACATGTTCAAGCGAACGAGATTAAGAATCTTGTCCTCTTTCTCGATAAGACCTTTGCGGTAAGCGACCATCATCGTCGATAGCGCCTCTTGGTCTTGCTCGAGCTTCATGTGCGCGCCGTAGAGCGTATCCCAATAGGTTTTTTTGTCCGGCCAGAATTGAATCATCTTCTGCAAGAGCGGTACGGCTTTCGCCACTTGATCGAGCTCGAAGTAAATCGCCAACTGCAGCTGATACCATGGCTCTTGCGGCTTCTCCGATAACGAAATCGCTTTTTCAACGTAAGGCAACGCGTTCTTATATTCCTCAAGCTGTGCAAAAC
>JBCAZE010000167.1:0-5002 GCA_039700805.1 Pseudomonadota bacterium
CCGCCACCACCGCCAGCCGACACGCCCACGCATTATCGTGACACCCCAAAAGCAGAGAATGACCCACCTCGCTTTCGCCCGCCGACTTTTGGGCCCGGCGTCCAATTCGAGTTTGCTACCTCACCCGATGTCATCAGTCCCCCATCAGACGGCGACTCGCCCTTGATCAATGTCATGTCAGTCACGCCGGTATACCCACAACGTCTATTGGCGCGCGGTATTGAGGGCTACGTAGATTTGAGATTTGACATAAACCAAGACGGCACGCCCGTGAACGTTGCAGTAACGCAGAGCTCCCACACCGGCTTTGAGCGCGCCGCGATCGCGGCGCTCTCGCGCTTCCGCTATCGCGGCGGGACACACGGCGAGAGCGGTTTCACAGGCTCTGGACTCGAAAAGCGCTTTACGTTTGAAATCGACCGCAATCGAGCGAAGTAGCGCTGAGAGCGGTTAGGAAGCCTTGCGTTACCGCATAAAGTTCTTTGCGATTCGAACGCTAACCGCACTATGAGGGTTCTATCGGAGTGAGCCGTGAGTCCAGAAGATCTAGCGGCAGAGGTTGACCAGCTGACCTCCTTTCCCGACATCGCTTACCGGATTAGCGACTTGCTGGACGACGAACATAGCAGCGCATGGGATATCGGCGCGCTAATAGAACAGGATCCAGCACTCACATCAGCGTTGCTAAGACTTGCAAACAGTGCGTTCTATAACAGTGGCGTTCCTGTCAATGTAATTGACCGCGCAGTCACTGTCGTTGGCGCCCGTGAAGTAAGGGATCTTACCTTCGGAATCTGCACAAAGAATGCATTCGAAGATCTCGACGCACACGGCGCCGCGCTGACCGAATTTTGGAGCCACAGTCTTCGGTGTGCAGCAACAGCTCGGACCGTCGCTGATTCGCTATCGATCCGAAACAGAGATTCCTTGTTCATGGCAGGCCTCTTACACGACATCGGGAAACTGGCCATGCTTTGCCAGTGCAAAGACCAGTCATTAGAAGTCACTCGCCTCATGGAAAGTGAATCCGTGAAACAAGACACCATAGCGGCGGAACGACATGTATTTGGATTCGACCACACAGACGTTGGTGCTGCACTCATGGAACTATGGAAATTGCCTAGCTACTTGCGGGAGGTATCGAAACACCATCATCTCCCCGAAGATGATGAAAAATCGAACCAAACCGTTGATATCGTTCACGTCGCAGACCGTTTGACGGTATTAATGGAGACCAAACCCAGCGACTCGCTAGTACCCCTTAGAATCGCGCCGCAAGCACAACAAAGACTCAAACTGGAAACTGAAACGATGCCTACCATAGCGGCAAACGCACAAGCTCTGGTTACAGAACTCACTCAAATATTAGCTGCCTAGCAAGTCTCTTGTGATCTACTGGCGACGCGCTTTAGATGCGCCGAGAGCGTTCTCACCCAAGTCCTATGCCATTGTTGCTTGGAAGATGAATCAGGAGGCGTCGTCGTCGCCGACCTTATCCCAGGTTGCCGTTTCGAAATCACTGGCGGCATGGCGTTCGCGAAGCTGCTGTGCCGGATCACCCCACGCACGATTCACCATGCGTCCGCGCTGTACCGCTTCACGCTCAGCAATCTCCGCCTGCCATCGCAGGACGTGCTCGTACTCGTGTGTCGAGAGAAACTCTGCCGCCTCATAGACCGTATTCACGACGAGCGCGCCATACCATGGCCAGATGGCCATGTCCGCAATACTGTAGTCGTCGCCGGCCATGAAGGCATTGTCGGCTAGATGCCGATTCAAGACGTCAAGTTGCCGCTTCACCTCCATCGCGAATCGATTGATGCAGTACTCGATTTTCATTGGCGCATAGGCGTAGAAATGGCCAAACCCGCCACCGAGATACGGCGCGCTGCCCATCTGCCAAAACAGCCAATTCAGCGCTTCTTGGCGTGCATCTGGGTCTTTTGGCAAGAAGTGGCCAAACTTCTCTGCAAGGTATAAGAGGATCGCGCCGGACTCGAACACGCGTCGCGGCTTGTCGCCGGTGTAGTCGATGAGTGCCGGAATCTTCGAATTGGGATTGGCCCCGACGAACCCACTGCCGAACTGATGCCCTTCTTGGATATTGATGAGCCAAGCATCGTACTCTGCGCCCGTTGCGCCGGCGGCAAGCAGCTCCTCGAGCATAATCGTGACTTTGACGCCATTGGGTGTCGCCAGCGAATACAGCTGCAGCCCATGATCGCCGCGCGGCAGTTCTTTGTCATGCGTCGGACCAGCAATCGGCCGGTTAATGTTCGCGAACTTGCCGCCGCTCTCGGTATCCCAGGTCCAAACTTTCGGTGGGACGTATTCAGTCATGTCTCGCTCCTTAAACTGGCGACTTCGCCAAGGCCATATGATGTTGTCGTTGAAGCTTACCAGCCTGTCGCGCCAATTCCTTCACAGGAAGGTCAGCAACGATTGACATCATTTTACGTCGCGGAGGCTCGTGGCGAGCAGAGGTTTGCTACCATCAAGGTTGCCTGCTTGGAGTGATCGCATCATGGATTTCCTGACCATCGTTAAAGTCGGACTCCAGTCCGCCATCATTATTGGTTTGGTCGCCGCCGTCGTGTACTTCATTCACAAGCGCCTGGTTGCCTTGTACGCCGATAGACCAGACCAGCAGTTTCAGCGCCAAATGATCAGCGTCGCACTGGTGATGACCGGCATATTGGTCGTTGTCTTAACGGTTCCCGTCAACGACAACACACGCGGTTCTTTGCTTAGTCTCTTTGGCATCGTTGTCAGCGCAACGATCGCCTTATCGTCGACCAACATCGTCGGCAACATCATGGCTGGCATCATGTTGCGCGCGGTTGGCAGTTTCAAACTCGGGGATTACATCAGCGTCGGCGACTATTTTGGTCGCGTCTCCGAAATGGATTTGCTGCATATCGAAATACAAACCGAAGAACGTGACCTCACGACATTGCCGAACCGATTCATGGTCGACAACCCCGTTCGTGTGATGCGCAACTCCGGCACGATCTTGTCCGTTCAACTGTCACTTGGTTACGATGTCTCAAGGCATCGTATCGAGCGACTGCTGCTCGACGCCGCCGAGCAATGTGGGCTCGAGAGCCCGTTTGTACAGATCAAAGAGCTTGGCGACTTTTCCGTCACCTATGCCATTGCGGGATTACTCACAGATGTGAAATCAGTGCTCGGTAAGCGCCGCGCATTAAGGGCCGCAACAATTGATGCATTGCATGCCGACGGCATAGAAATCGCCTCGCCAGTGTTGGTCAACACACGTTCATTCAGCGCCAAACAAGCATTTGTCGCGCCAGACGAAGCACCAGCGACACCACGTGTTTCTGGCGGGCCCGATCGAATCGTTTTTGATAAGGCCATTGAAGCGGAGAGCATCGGGAACTTAAGGCAGCGGCTCGACGGCTTAAATGAAGAGCTGAAAACGATCGAACAACGTGTCAGTGAAGCACCGAACAATGCAGGTCTCAAGAACGAGCGCGACCTCATCGTCAGAAAAGTGGCGCGATTGACGGAGCTCATCGAACGGCGTGAGCAGAAGATTGCTGACGAATAGTGTGACCCGCTAGGCGATCGCTACCTCAGGTTGAAAGCCACTCGATCAACGCAGTCGCCGAGCCCAGCGCCAACATAATCACAAGATCACCGGGCTCGGCCCATCGAAGCGCGTCCTCCAACGAGGCGGCCTCGGTCTCGAAGTAACCGATTTGTGATGGATCGGCACCTTCGTCGATCAGCGTTTGCCTCAATAGCCCATACACTTCGCCAGGTGCGCGACCGCGCCGATAATCCGCCAACTCCGAGATCACGACCCGCTCGAGTCCGATCTCCCAAGCGCGACGTGCCAACTCAGCAATCTGCGCATCAGTGCGGTCTCCGGCCTGGCCGAAGCAAAGCGCACGCCGTTTCGCCGGATACGCCTGTGCGATATCGAACAGCGCCCGCATGGCGTCCGGGTTGTGCGCAAAATCCAGCAGAATATCGACGCCATCCCGATGAAAAACGTTACAGCGCCCAGGGTTGTCATTGGGCTGCATACTGATCAAGCCACTCACGATCGCACGCGCGTCTGCACCCAATGCGAAACAGAGTCCGGCAGCAGCGAGCGCATTCGCGATATTGTGCGCAGCGGCACCTTGCATCGTGATCGGGACATCAGCAACAGGAACCAACGCATGCCATTCATTGCGCTCGAAATAGCCGAGCTTGCCATCCGAAACCGTGAATGCCGTGCCACCCGACGCTATGTGACCGAGAAGAATCGGATTGTATTTATCGACACTAAACCAAATGATCGGTGCTGTTAGCTCCTCGGCTTTTGCGACCAGCAATTGATCGGATGCATTCAGAACCGCGGTCGAGCCCTCGCCCAGCACGCGGGTAACCAGCCACTTTAATGCTAGTAGTTCTTCCAGGTTCTGCGAGCCGAAGTCGCCGAGATGATCTTCAGCAATGTTCGTGATGAGTGCTGCATTGGCATAGTCAACCGCTAAGCCGCGACGCAGTAATCCACCGCGTGCGGTTTCCAAGATCGCGGCATCCACATCCTTGTCGCGCAGCACGGTTCGTGCGCCTCCCGGGCCTGAGTAGTCGCCCCGGTCGATAATTCGATCATTGACACCGATCCAATCGGTCGAGCTGAGTCCGACGTTGAGACCCGCCGCACGCAGAATCCGACTGGCCAGTCGCACCGTTGTCGTCTTGCCGTTAGTGCCTGTGACGAGCGCGACCGGCACATCGCTGTAATGGGTCCAATCAACATCGGCAGGCAAATCGTCGACCGTAAACGTTTGGCTATGTCGACCGAGGCCGAACGAAACGAAATCGTCATCCCATAGAAACGTAACGCCGGCCTCAGCGGCTGCTCGCTGTAAGCCGAGTAGCGCAGGTGATTCATCATTGGCGAGCATATTAGCTAACACGCTGATCGCTTCTTCTCGCGAACCCTGTGTTAAAAGCTCATCATCCGCATCATTGGTCAGCGTGA
>JBCAZE010000167.1:5102-6583 GCA_039700805.1 Pseudomonadota bacterium
TCGTCGGGCATCACGCAGTGTCAGCGTCATCAATCGCCATCTTCGTCGCGTGCAACACGCACACCACGCTCATCCTGAATAAGCTCAAACGATGGATCGAGCTCAAACTCAAATTTTGGAATCGTCAGCTGACGTTTACCGCCCGACTCCTTGGGAACAATGCTCTCATCGGCTTCGAAATAGATGATCTGTTTCCAGCACCGACGGATGTCATCACCCAGCACCAACAACATGTCGCCAGCAGCGCAACTCGACAAACCGTGAGTAACCGCCTGCTGCTCATCGGCGACAATCTCGATACGATCCTCGCTGACGCCCGCCTCGACCAAAGCGGACCGCAACAACTCTGGAACCTCGTTTTCGCCGCGACCACGGAGATTGTCGTCACGCTTACAAATGAAATGATCAAAATAGGGCGCCGCGTTAATCGCGATTTCACGAATATCTTCGTCGCGCCGATCGCCGGGAGCGGCTAAGACAATCACTCGGCGTCCATCAACATCCAAGCGTCCAATTAGCTCACAGATAGCTTTGACGGCCGCCGGATTATGCGCGTAATCGAGCATCACCTTGAATGGGTGCTCATCAAACATATTCATCCGTCCCGGCGCCTGGAAGAAGCTCGTGCCGAATGTGCGCAGACCCTGACGGATGTTATCGAGACTGACATCCATGTTGTACGCCAATGCGGCAGCGAACATCGCGTTCTGAACGTTATGCATGGCCTTGCCTTCGATGGTGGCCGGAATAAGGTGGGTCCACAGCAAAGGAATATGCGTATCGCTGCCGTAAATAGTAATCATGTGACCGTTCATACCCGCTTCGAGTACAAACGCCTGGCCGCCAGCTTGAATGTGTTGTTTAACGAGGGGGTGATTCGCATTCATTGTGACGTAGCACAGTCGCGCCGCATCCGTGTAGTCAGCCATTTTCAAACAGTGCGGATCGTCCGCGTTCAGCACCGCCGCGTCGGTTGCTATCTCAATTGGCACCCGCTTGATCTCAGCTAATTGTTCGAGCGTGTCTATACCCTTAACGCCGAGATGATCGGCGGAGATATTGAGACAGCAAGCGACATTGCAATTGCGATAGCCGATACCGCCACGCAACATGCCGCCGCGGGCCGTTTCCATAACAGCCGCGTCAATAGAGGGATCGCGCAACACCATTTGCGCCGAAACTGGTCCCGTCATATCGCCCTTCACGGTTAACGAGCCATCGATATAGACGCCCTCTGTGGATGTCAGGCCGACAGTGAAACCGCTGAGCTTCAATATATGCGCCAACATGCGGGATGTGGTGGTCTTGCCATTGGTGCCGGTGATCGATGCAATCGGAATCCGGCTCGGTGCGCCCGGCGGAAATAAGCCGTCAACCACAGGTCCAGCAACGTCGCGTGGCGTACCTTCGCTCGGTGCCACATGCATTCGAAATCCGGGGCCGGCATTCACTTCACAAATCGCACCGCCGGTTTCGTGGTA
>JBCAZE010000168.1:0-6557 GCA_039700805.1 Pseudomonadota bacterium
AATGCCCGTGTCTTGGACCTCAAACTTAAGTCTCAATCGCTTATGTTGTTCAGAACCCGACTGCATTGGGCGAACCCGTAAAATGACTTCACCGGTCTCTGTGAACTTGATTGCGTTGCCGAGTAGGTTAATGAGTATCTGTCGGAGTCTGACGTCATCACCCAGGACCTCCTGATGGATCGTTGGACAGACATCTACGGTCAGCTCTAGTCGTTTGCTCTGCGCCGTAGAGACCAGCATTTGGCCGACCTCCTCGGAAAGTGTCCGAATCGATAGCGGCGCATGTTCCAGTTCCATTTTTCCGGCTTCAATTTTCGAGAAATCGAGGATGTCATTGATGATATGCAATAGTGATGTCCCAGAGTTTCTAATCGTCTCAGCGTAGCGACGATTATTTTCGTCGAGTGGTGTACTCAATAGGAGTTCTGTCATGCCGAGAACACCATTCATGGGTGTGCGAATCTCGTGACTCATTCGAGCGAGAAATTCGCTCTTCGCGCGACTCGCAGTCTCTGCACGTTCTTTTTCTTCGTAGAGTGCTTTTGTCCGTTCCTCGACCCGCTGTTCGAGAATATCGCGTGCGCGTACAGTTTCGGCGCGATAGTGATGAAGACCATCGACCATGATGTTGAAGCCATCAACCAATTGCCTGAGTTCGCCATCGGCATTGACTTCGACCTTGTTCGAAAAATTGCCTTCAGAAACATCTTCAAGGCCTTTCATGACGCGATAGACCGGCTCTAGAATCCGTCCCGCTAAGCTGTGCGCGAAGAGGCTTGCGAAGAGCGCAATGACGATCGCTGTCATCAAGGTCACGATGGTTTCCGCACGAATCGTTGATCGAACTGACGAGAACTCAAAGATGACCACGACACTGCCGAGTAGGGCGCGACTGGATGCTGCGTTGTTGCCTTGTAGTACATCGAACGCGGACGCATAAACAGGCATCTCGTATAAAATGGTGTCTGCTCGCCGAAACGGAGAGAGTTGGATGTCAGATACGTCAGTGGTTGCAAGAGCCAGCTGATCGGCGCTGAGCGCGCGAAACCATTCTCGGTAGATTTCGGATCCCGTCGCATCTTTGACATACACGCCAGCGATTGTCGGTACTCGACTGACAAGATCGGCCGCACTGGCAAGCTCCGAAGGGCTTTCCGTGTAGAGCCCAAACTCGGCCGCCTTTGAAAAGGAATCGGTGAATAACGCCGCGGCTGCTTGTGCTTGATCTCGAGCGGAATCGATCGATCGACTAATATTCAGATAACTTCCAAGTCCACTACTGCCAACGATCAGGGCAACAGCAACGAGAACCAGTTGGCGTTGCAAGCTGCCGCTTTTCAGTTTTTTGGTCCAACTACTCATTGGTTGCCGCCTTGACGTCATCAGGTAGGTCCGCTGCGATGGCGAGTCTATGGATCGACGTGTTTCGCGGACTCAACACGTAGGATTGCGCGTCGGCTGGAATAGCGAGTGCCGAAGGCGCGGGTATCGCCTCACCGGCGAGTAGTCGGTTGCCGAGCGTGCCGTAAAAGGCGCCGACCGCTGAGAAATCGAGGCGCACGGAGAACACCGCGCCGTTGCGAACCCAAGCCTCCGATGGGCCTATCAATGGCAATCGTTGTCTCAGCGAATAGGTCAGAATATGCCGCGCTGTGAATTGGTTGTAGAGTGTTGGCTCTGGCAACGCGAACAATGCATCAGCGCGCCGCGCGACATAATCGAGACCATTGGATAGCTCTTCGCGCTTGAAGATCTCATAGTTGACGAGCTCGATACCGGAACCACTTGCTGCACGAGACAATTGCTCGAGCTGCATCGTTGTTCGGGTGCCTTGGAGTACACCAAGTTTTTTGATCGTCGGGAACGTCGTTACCAATCGTTGCAGATAGGCCTCGTAGTTTGGCGAAAGAGGCATGCTACTCACGCCACGTTCTGGCCAGGTTGGGTCGATGCCACTGACACCGGCGGCGAGTATCCGCGCATTGGGATGCCTGTCTACCTCGGCTACAACAGATGTCGCGGCAGTATCGCCAATACCGATAATCAGACTTGGTGCGTCTGTCTTATCAGCAGTTGACAAATTTGGCGACCTCGACACATCGATTGCTGATAGTTGATCGCTCGAAAGCGCTTCTCTAATTGCGGGGAGGAGACTGTTGCTAATCGGTTCGCGAGAATCGTAGACCAGTAGCGTACGTCGAGTCGTTGCACCAATGGGTACGTTCGCGCCAAACCCTAGGGCGGCAACGCCGGCAATGAATGTTCGCCTTGAAAAGCGCTCGTTCATTGTGACCGCCAATCGAGTTCTAGGGCGAGTGTTCTCCCCGGCTGCTGGAGCTGATCGACTGGGTAGAAGCCGGATACGGGATCGAGTGCAGTCCGATCACCGAGATTACGCGCTCTCAGTATCACGGCAAAGTTCCTATCGGCCCAGGGTTGCCAACGCATAGAGGCAAACACTTGAAACGTCGAGGGTGAGGTTTCACGTCGCGCCGTAAGCTGGTCACCACGGTAGCGTAGTTCGCCGGACATGGTGAGGCGTTTGCCCAGCGAGACGTTGGACACGCGGAGATTTCCCATCACGCGTGGCGAGAAGGGTGAACGCAATCCCGTCGTTTCGTCTTCAGAACGCGTGTACGTCAGGTTGAATGCGAGATTGGCAGCAGGAAGTCGCCAGCGACGTTCCAGTTCTATGCCACGACTACGGGTCTTTGCACTGCTGTTGATGTACTGAAGGCCGACGCCATCTTGAGAGAATGTAGGAACAATCTGTTCATCGATTCGGTAGTCATACAGTGAGACATGCCAGTAAGGCCGACCCGGCAACGCCGCAAACTGAACCTCGAACGTATGAATGTCCTCATCGTCAATATCTGACAACTCAGCTTTTTGAGTGAAACCGTCGGAATCCTCTAGCCAGTTTGGACGACGACTCGCTTCCCCAAGCAAGATTTTGAGGTCGAAGTGGCCCGGTATATGTTGGACCCAGGCGAGGCGGGGGCTAATGACAGCGCCTGTTTCGCCGCGTTTGTCTACGCGCAATCCAACAATTGCGCTGATGTTTTCGGACAAACGAACTTCATCTTGCGCAAACACGGATCGAAACGTCGAACGACTGCGGTTAGACGCTAATAAGATGCCATTGCGACTCGTGAAACTGAACAGTGGCGATTGTCTTGAAACGAAAACGCCACCGGATACTTGGTGAATGCCGAGTGTACGACTGACGTCAGCCTCTATCGTCGTGGAGCTACTGTCGATGTAGGTAAACTGCTGCTGCCCATTCGTCGCCGTCGGTGTGGTTGACGCGCTCAGTGAAGTGAGACCTAACTCCGTTGCCTCCTGATGCAGCCTAACGTGGGTTTCTGTGCCTGCTGCTGACACGTGATGCCATTGCAACATGCCGAAGCGCTGCAAGTCGCGGACGACGCCGACGCCGTTGGAAAAACCACTACCGAACGCATCGATCGGCGAGCTCTTCTCATAGTCGGTGATCCCATATTGTGCGAACCAGTTTCCGAAGGCAGCTTGCAAAAAGGCGGATTCACCGTCACGAATATCTAGCGTAGGGCGCAGCGCGTCGGCGTGCGATGGCGAGATCTCTGGCAATTGGACGGCACTTTCGGCGCCAGCGCGAAGCACCCGCGCTGATAGATCAATGTCCAGCCCATTTGCATAGCGTTGCCCAAAAGCGAGACTGGCGACCTGTCGGTCACGGTCGTCCAGTTGCAGATAGGCATCAACCCCGTCACGCTGGCGTCCGCTCTTCGTTTTGATGTTGATAACGCCGGCCCAGGCATTGGCTCCAAAGGCAGATGTGCCAGGGCCACGAATGATTTCAATGCGTTCGATATTCAGTACGTCGATCGGGCCGTTCTCGCCGGCAAACCAGCCATCGAATCCGCCATCATTCAGTCGTTGGCCATTTAGCATGAGCAATATTCGGGAGTTCAACTCGCCGGGTGATGAAAACCCGCGAACCCCCAGCGACGGTCTCAAGCCATCGTCGGAGACGTAAAACCCGGCTTGTGTCGAGATGATCTCCGCGAGTGTTCGATATCCGAAGTGTTCGATGTCTCGGGCAGTAACGACGGTCACATAGGCGGCAGCATCGGAAAGTGGCGGTTCGTCATTGAGAAAGTCGCCGCTAATCGGCGGCATGTCATCAAAGAACATGTCGTCAAAGTTGTCGGACTGAGCGAACACCGTGCTACACAGCAGACTGGTAAGCGCGATGACAATGGCCGACAATCGAGTCCGGCGCATGCCGTCGCAAACGCGAATTGGATTTGATGACATGGCAGAGCTCGAACAGGGCTAAAGCTAGTGTCTAGGTATTAGCGACAGCAGGCGTGCATCCTTGAACCTATTCGTTATTGAGAAGGTGTGAGCCATGCCGCAAGAAAAAGCGAAATCCTTAGGTATTGTCTCGTCCCTACACCGGTTTATTGTCAAATCGACAGCCGGCGAGGCGCTCCAACGAGCCAGCATTGAGACTCGCGGCATAGTCGGCGATCGTCGGTTTATGGTCGTGGATCAAAACAACCGTTTCGTCACGGGGCGTCTATTGCCCAAGTTGACGCAGCTTCACTGCTCACTTGATGCGTCTTTATTGACGCTGTCGATGGCGAATGAGCGTCTCGAGGTGCCTGTCCCACAACACGGCGCAAATGAGCGAGAGGTTGTTGTTTGGCGTGACACGGTGACGGCCTTTGACACCGGCGACATGGTATCAGAGTGGTTGTCTTCGCAGTTCGGGCGTTCGCTGCGTCTGGTATACCAGCACGACGACCATCACCGTTTTCTCCCGGAACATAAACGGACGCAGGACAATGATGAAGTGAGTTTCGCTGACGGCTATCCGATGCTGCTTATCGGATCTGCTTCGCTGCAAGCGCTCAATGACCGCTTGGCATCCCCTGTCACGATGTCGCATTTTCGGCCTAACATTGTTGTAGAAACAGAAGAGCCGTTCATCGAAGACACATGGTCTTCGATTGCGATTGGCGAGGTGGTTATCAACGTTGCTTCGCGCTGTAGCCGATGTATTTTTACGACAGTTGATCCCGCGACCGGGTTACGCGACGAACATCGTGAGCCGTTGGAGACGTTAAGGTCATTCCGGACCGATGACGCATCAGGGGAAATCATGTTTGGTGTGAACGTCTGTGCTGCGACGCAGGGTGACATCAATGTCGGTGATGTCGTTACTGCACATCATGCGTGATGGTTTTACCGCGCATGAAGAGTCGATAAAGCATCGGTATAACAAATAACGTCAATGTAGACGCGACAAGCAGTCCGGATACGATGCTGGTTGCAACCGGTCCCCACAACAACGACTTACCGCCCAGTCCGACCGCCAAGGAAAACAGCCCAGCGATCGTGGTGGAGGTCGTCATTAGGATCGGCACCACACGACGACGGCCCGCCGAGATCGTCGCGAGCAACGGGCGCATGCCATTGGCGACACGAGTATTCGCGGCATCAATTAACACGATGGCTGCATTCACAGCAATGCCCGTTAATGCCACGGTTCCATAAATCGTATAGAGGCTCAGCGGGTTGCCGGTCAGTGCTAGTCCGAAAATGACGCCGATGATCGACATCGGGATGGTGAGCAAAATCAACATCGGCTGGAAGTAGCTTCTGAACTGTGTCGCGAGCAGCAAGTAGATGAGCCCGATCCCAAACAAGGATAGCGGTAAGAATGCGTCGAGACTTTCCTGGATGTCGTCGAGCGCGCCACTGAAATCGAGATCGATTTCCGGGTAGTTTGCAGCCAGTTCTTGCCAGCGGTCGACAATGATCTTGTTCGCGGTCAGCGTATCGGTCGTTCCAGGGTCCAGTTCTGCGGTTACCTGGATCATGCGCCGAAAATTGTAATGCTGAATGACCCCGCGACCACGCTCGATGGCGGTCCCGACCATCGGGCGCATCGTCGTCATCGTGCCATCGGGTAGTGCGACCGGCACATCCAGCACGGCGTCTATCCGAGACAAAGATTGTTGATCGGCGCGGACACGCAGTTCTACTTTTTCTCCTTCCGCACGCAGTATCGAGACGATCTCTCCATCGGTATGCAGTCTGAACAGCCGCGCAACGTCTGCAGGGTCAAGTCCAAACTGTCGAATCTGCGCTTCTTGCAGGTCGATGACCAGTTGTCGTCGACCCGGTACTTCATTGTCCCGAATGTCTCGAGCACCAGGAATTGTGCTGACTATTCTTTTGACTTCGCTTGTCGCTTTCGCAATCGTCTCGAAATTGTCGCCGCGAACGTTCACTTTGACCGGTGGCTCCGTGGGTGGCCCACCCGACATTTCGAGGAAACTCACATCCGCTGCAGTGGGTAGGTCAATGATGGCGGCTCTAGCCGCCGCTACTACCTCAGACACGCTCCGTTGACCCTGTGTGCGCGGATTGAGTGACACCTGAATTTGTCCGTACTGCTCACCGATCAGCGCCTCAGTCTCGGTGAACATGACGCCCGCTTGAACGGTCACGGCACGTGTCTCTTCTTGCAGCAGCACAGTGTTGAGTCGTTCTTCGATGGTGCT
>JBCAZE010000169.1:0-6542 GCA_039700805.1 Pseudomonadota bacterium
TCTACATCACCGGCGGCATGATCGAAGTGCAACCGACGATGGTGACGATTCTCGCGGATACCGCCTTGCGCGGTGATGAGCTTGATGAGGCAGCGGCGCTCGAGGCGCAGGAAGCGGCTCGCGAAGCGCTTGCCGGCGCATCGGAAACCACCGATCTGCAGCGTGCTCAACAAGAGCTTGCTGAAGCCGAAGCACGTTATCGTGCGGCACAGAAAATGAAGGCGGCCCGCTGAGCAACGAACGCTCGGTGGCATCCATCGTCTTCCGCTCGGCGACGCCAAGCGATGCGGCGCGACTCTCGACGTACGCACGCCATCTGTTCGTTCAGACCTACGCCGAGTTCAACGAACCCGCCAACTTCCAACGTTATCTCGATGGCGCGTTCGGTGAAGAAATCCAGCATGCGCAGCTGACGGATCCCGACAAGCTGACGGTGGTCGCAGAGACGGGCGATACCTACGCCGGCTACTATCAAGTCATCTTTAACGGCGCTGTACCGGATTGCGTCAATACCAAGCCCGTAGCAGAGCTTGCCCGATTCTACGTCGATCCGGACTACCACGGCTTAGGTCTTGCTCAGCGCCAAATCACCGACATGTTTGAGAAAGTCGCCCTGCGTGCAGCTGGTGTATGGCTCGGTGTTTGGAAAGAGAATCCACGGGCGATTCGCTTCTACGAAAAAGCCGGGATGCGGGATGTCGGTGAGACTTCCTTCTTGTTGGGCGATGATCTTCAACAAGATCGCGTGTTTCTGCGGGAATTTGGCAACGCACGTTGAGTCTGCTGATTCTGGTACGCTGGTGCCTATGACGTCACGACAAGTCTTTCTGGTCGACCCGCCTCACCCCGGAGTTGTTCGGTGACGTGCTTGTTGTTGTTGCCGGGGTTCGACGGCACCGGCGCGTTGTATGAACCTTTGGTTGCTGCGCTGCCATCACAGGTTGATAGCGTCGTCGTCAGTTACGATGATTATGATTCACTCTCGGGTTATGCCGCTGTTATTCGAGAGCGCTGTCCGCAAGATCGCCCTGTGATTGTCGTTGCGGAGTCTTTTTCTGGCCCGCTCGGCCTCGATTTCCTCGCGGCCTCACCTAGCAACGTTGTCGGCGGTGTTTTTAGCGCCACGTTCGCCAAACCACCATTGTCATTGATTATTTCGCTCGCTGAAAAGTTGCGGCTTGCCTCGTTTACGCTGCCAGCAGTGAGCGAACAAATCCTGCGTTGGTTTTGTCTCAACGGGGTGTCGGATATCGCATTGATCAAGACGATTACGCAAGTCGTTCGCGGTGTTGGTGGTAGAACCGTTCAGAGTCGGCTCGGCGCACTTACTGAGATGGACGCGACGCCACAGCTGACGCAAATCCACAAACCGGTGATGACGCTCTCAGCTGCTAACGACCGCGTGGTTCGACCACGGTTCATGCAATCCTTGATGACGATAGCGAGCCACCACGAGCATCACGACATTCCTGGGCCGCATCTGTTGCTGCAGGCGCGTGCACAAGAAGCGGTGCAGCATATCGTACGCTTCGGTGCGGACATCTCGTCTTAGCGTCAATCTGGCTTTACTTCTAATGCTGTCAGTCTTTAAACTCGTGCCCGCCGAGGTATCGTACTGCATCGCAACACCCGAATTTTTCATTGTTCAGTCCAAAGAGAATTGAATGGCCCTAGCCACTGAAACAGTCATCGACATCAAACACTGGAATGACACGTTGTTCAGCTTCCGAACGACGCGTTCCGACAGTTTTCGTTTTGAAAATGGTCATTTCGTTATGGTCGGTTTGAAGGTCGACGGTAAACCGCTGATCCGTGCCTACAGCATCGCGAGCCCAAACTATGAAGACCATCTCGAGTTCTTCAGCATCAAGGTCCAGGATGGACCTTTGACCTCCCGCTTGCAGCATATTGAAGTCGGTGACGAAATTCTGGTGAGCAAAAAGCCGGTCGGCACCTTGGTGATTACCGACCTGATCCCGAGCGACAATTTATATTTGTTTGGCAGCGGAACCGGTCTTGCGCCCTATCTTGCGATCATCCGTGATCCCGACACCTACGAACGCTTCAAGCGCGTGGTTTTGGTTCATAGTGTGCGCGAAGTCAGTGATCTCGCCTATCACGATTACTTGACGAATGAGCTGCCTCAACACGAGTTCTTGGGTGAGATGGTCAGCGAGCAGTTGATTTATTACCCTACTGTGACGCGAGAGGCGTTTCGGCATCAAGGTCGAATCACCGACATTGTGCCGAACGGACAGCTCGCCAAGAACACGGGCTTGCCTCAGCTAAACCCAGAAACCGATCGCGCCATGATCTGTGGCTCCCCGAGCATGCTCAAAGACACATCAGCGATGCTCGATGAGCTTGGCTTTATTGCCTCGAAACGGATCGGCGATGTCGCGCACTACGTGATTGAGCGCGCGTTTGTCGAGCAGTAGACCTCGCTAGTTGGGCTCGTCACCTGGCGGATAGCCCCACGAACCGATAATCCGCGTGACCGCCCGATGTCGACGCCATGTGGGTTGCTCTTGGCGCCAACGCTTGAAGGCCTCCAGCTCGAGTGACGCGGGCTGGGTCCAATCGCGTTGGGCCATGAACTGCCACACATACTCATCGAGGAAACCCGCGTCGCTGGCCTCCGCGAGCTGATCCAGATACTGCGCATCATCAGACCGCTCGCCAGTATCCACCGACCCATAGTCGCTCCACCGATCAACAAGCACCTCTCGACTGCTCAATTCACACGCGAAGGAGTTGTTTCGAGCGGGGTTTTCACCCCCCATTTCGAGCTGGCAGACGCTTTTCGCGAGGCTGTAAGCGACCCAGCTCTGTACCACGGGATCTGGGCTCAACTCGACCATCGCCGGGAGTGAGAAACGGTTGCCATCCGTGACACCTTCTTTCACGTAAACTCTTGTATCACAACCGATAATCAGTAAGATCGCGGCAATCAACGAGAACGGTCTAATGGGCAAAACGGGACGCATGCCCGACAGCCTACGTGCTGTAGATCACAGGTTTCAAGTAACGACTGCGGTATCATTCACTTATGACAACTACTAGTGCCCCGCTCAGCGTGGTGATCCTGGCTGCTGGTCGGGGTACCCGCATGAAATCTCGTTTGCCCAAAGTGCTGCAGACCCTGGCTGGTCGGCCGCTGCTCGGCCATGTACTGGAGCTCGGTGCGACATTGTCCGCAGAGCAGACAGTCATCGTTTATGGCCACGGAGGTGATGCGGTGAAAGCGGCGTTTGATGACCCCGCGCTGCGCTGGGCAGAACAAGCCGAACAGCTCGGCACCGGCCACGCGGTGCTGCAGGCAATGGATCAGATTGACCCGAGTCACCGCGTCTTGATTCTTTGCGGGGACGTACCTTTGTTGACCCTGGAAACTGTGCGCCGTCTGCTCGATGAAACGCCCAACGACGCTGTTGGCGTCCTGACGGTGCGCACACCAAAGCCGCATGGCTATGGACGGATCGTTCGTAACGACAACAATCATGTCGTGGCGATTGTTGAACAAAAGGATGCCAGCGAAGCGCAACAAGCGATTGATGAGATCAACTCTGGTGTGTTTGTGGTACCCGCTGCGTTGCTCGATCAATGGCTGCGCGCCATCGAGCCGAAGAACGCACAAGGCGAATATTATTTGACCGATATCGTTGGCCTGGCGGCAAACGATGACGTCGCGGTGCATGGTGTTGTCGGTGACGATATTGAAGAGATCACCGGCATCAATGACCGTATCCAACTTGCTGAAGCGGAGTGTATCTTCCAGCGACGTGCCGTGAACGCACTGATGCGCGAGGGTGTGCAAGTCGCTGACCCCTATCGCGTTGATATCCGCGGGAAGGTGACTGTCGGCCAAGATGTCTTTCTGGACGTTAACACTGTCTTGATTGGTGATGTGACACTTGGCGATGGCGCCAAAATCGGACCCAACTGTGTTGTCATTGATTCAACAATCGGCGCGGAAACGGAGTTGTTTCCAAACTGCGTCGTCGAACAGTCTACGATCGGTGCTCACAGCTTGATTGGTCCGTTCGCTCGTCTGCGACCACTGAACGAGCTGGCTGATCGCACAAAAGTCGGCAACTTTGTCGAGTTGAAGAAGAGCGTTATCGCCGAGGGTAGCAAAGTGAATCACTTGACCTATGTCGGTGATTCGTTGGTGGGCAAGAACGTCAACATTGGCGCCGGCACCATCACCTGCAATTATGACGGGGCGAACAAGCACCAGACGATCATTGGCGATGGTGCTTTTATTGGGTCTGGTGTTGAATTGGTGGCGCCGGTGGAGATCGGTACCGGGGCGACCATTGGTGCAGGATCAACGATTTCGAAATCCGCACCAGATCATCAATTGACGCTAGAGCGAGCGCGTCAGCGTAGCATCGAAGGCTGGGAACGCCCGGTTAAGAAACCCAAATAAGAACTGACTAAGAATACTCATGTCGACGTCGCTTGCGACGTGCGGCTATTAGGGAGACAACAAACATGTGTGGAATCGTAGGTGCCATTGCGGAACGCAACGTCGTTCCGATTCTGATCGAAGGGCTAAGGCGTCTTGAATATCGCGGGTACGATTCCGCCGGAGTCTCAGTATTACAAGAGGATGGTTCACTCGGTCTCCGACGCGCGGTTGGTAAAGTCGCCGGTTTGGTTGAGAAGCTGGACGATGCGCCGATGGAAGGTAAGCTCGGTGTCGCTCACACACGCTGGGCAACGCACGGCGGTGTCACAGAAGCCAATGCGCATCCACACCTTTCTGAAGATCGTATTGCAGTGATCCACAATGGTGTGATCGAAAACTTCCAACCGATCAAGGATGAGTTGCTCGCAAAGGGCTACACCTTCAAGTCAGAAACGGACACCGAAGTCGCGGCCCATTTGGTGACTGAATACTTAAAGCAAGGTCTGCCGTTATTAGAAGCGGTCAGCAAAGCGGTGAAACGCTTCGAAGGTGCTTATGCACTGCTGGTCGCCGACGCAGAAGATCCGGAGCGTTTCATTGTGAGTCGTGTCGCAAGCCCACTCGTTATCGGCTTGGGCATTGGCGAGAACTTTGTTGCCAGCGGCATTCAGGCATTGTTGCCGGTGACGCAACGTTTCATGTATCTCGAGCAAGGCGATATCGCTGAAATCACGCGTAGCACCGTGACGATCTACGATGCAGACGGCAATGTCGTTGAGCGCGAAGTTCACGAGACTAAGGTGAATAGCGATGCGGCTGATAAAGGGCCTTATCGCCATTACATGCTGAAAGAGATTTTCGAGCAACCGGCTGCCCTGACAGACACGTTGTATGGCCGCGTCAGTGATCAACGCGTCCTGCCCGACTCGCTTGGACCGCGTGCGGCAGAGTTGCTGCCACAAGTCGAGAATGTTCATATCGTTGCCTGTGGTACCAGCTACCATGCCGGTGCTGTTGGAAAATATTGGCTTGAGTCATTGGCCGGTGTGCCGTGTCAGGTCGAAATTGCGAGCGAGTATCGTTATCGCAAAGTGATCGTGCCGCCGAACACACTGTTTGTAACTTTGTCGCAGTCGGGTGAAACAGCCGATACCTTGGAAGCACTGCGAATCGCAAAAGAGTCCGGCTATATCGGGTCTTTAACGATTTGTAATAGCGCACATAGCTCGATGGTCCGTGAGTCTGATCTTGTGATGATGACGCAGGCCGGACCAGAAATTGGTGTCGCGAGCACCAAGGCGTTTACGACGCAGCTGATCTCCGTTCTTCTGGTGACGCTGATGTTGGCGCGTCATCGTGGCATGAGCGATGAGAAGGAAGCGGAACTTGTTCCTCACTTGTATCGTGTCGCTTCTGCGGTCGAAGACACACTGAAGATGGACGAGTACTTGCGTCATATCGCAGAAGACTTCGCCGAGAAACACCACACGCTGTTCTTGGGTCGTGGCCCGATGTGGCCGATCGCAATGGAAGGTGCACTTAAGCTCAAAGAGATTTCTTATATTCATGCCGAAGCGTATGCCGCCGGTGAGCTCAAACACGGCCCGCTCGCTTTGATCGATGAAGAAATGCCGGTCATTGTCGTTGCACCGAACAATGATTTGCTCGATAAGCTGAAATCGAACATGCAGGTTGTTCGGGCACGTGGCGGTCAACTTTATGTGTTCGCTGACAGCAACACCGGGATCGAAAGCGAAGATGGTATTCGCGTTATCGAAATGCCGCACGTTGACCGGTTGATCGCACCGATTGTTTATACCGTGCCACTGCAGTTGTTGTCTTATTACGTTGCGCTGTTGAAAGGCACCGACGTCGACCAGCCTCGCAACCTCGCGAAAAGTGTCACGGTGGAGTAAGCGTTCGTTGTAATTTCGTTTGGTGGTTGCCCACAGTAGAACTTAGAACAAGCGAATGAAGACCTAAACACGCAAAGATGTTTCGACAGCCAGCGAAGGGGTTCGGGCGATTCCTGATGATGGCGGTATCCTCAGGTTGAGATAAGATGTCCGCAAATGACCCAAAGCGGCCATGCGTAACGATGAATAGTACGCTCGTCAGCTGTTCACTC
>JBCAZE010000018.1:0-28220 GCA_039700805.1 Pseudomonadota bacterium
GTACTAATTGCTCGTGCGGCTTGATCATATAACACCAAAGCAGTCTGCTTAGGTGTGACGCGAAGGTGAAAACCTTTGTGCGACACTCTGAAGACGTCAAAACATCCGAATTGTTAACCTTTTTGAAGCGCCGTGATCTCGATAGAGCACGTCGGTTCATACCAGTTTGCCTGGCGGCAATAGCGAGTAGGAACCACCCGATCCCATGTCGAACTCGGAAGTGAAAATGCTCTGCGCCGATGGTAGTGTGGGGCCTCCCCATGTGAGAGTAGGACACTGCCAGGCATTTATTCGAAAACGCCGTATCTCGTTTGAGGTACGGCGTTTTTTATGTCAGTGCCGATGCCGAGGGGTCGAGCCGTATTTCCAGTGAGATAGATTGTTTATCTAGCGTTGCTGCTGAAGCACAAACACCTTCCAGACATCGATGACATCAAACAACGCCGGATATTTGATATCAGTCATCAATCGCTGACATGCTTCAATGACTCCAACAGTCATTAAAACAGCGCCCGTGACACCCTGCTCATTGGGTGTCAACTGACTGTAGGTTAATTGACTCGCATTCGATTGTGACTGACAGGATCTCTCGCTACGACTCACTGTAGCGCTCTCGCCAACGAATAAGAACATTCCCGTAGACAATCATGCCAACGGCGAAAACAATGACGGCAATCCCACCCACACGCCAAATGGTGGCCTTTACACTTCTGTAAGCGACGATCTGATCGCGAGTCCGAATCACCTCACCGTCGATCACCACCGAATACACGCTAAAAACGAAGTTTGTATATCGTCGACTCTCCTTCTTGCTGGCTTCGTGATATCGCACTTCAACCGTCGCCTTTGGCGGTGCTGATTCTAGGGCTTTGCGCACGGTTAGCGATCTTCCCGACATCATCTGGTAGGTAAATATTTTGTCGATACCGCGTAAGATGAACCTCGGATTCATGGCGCGTCTATCGGCTTGACTGCGGTAGGGAGGATTCGGAGTAGGTTCCCCGGCAGCCTCGATCCATTCAATGGAGCCAGTTGCAATGGTCAGCTGCTCGGCCGGCGGCACAGTATTCGCGCGACTGATTGCCAATGCGCCAAGGCCACATAGCAAAACGACAAGGCCAGCGTTGATGATAGATTGTGGATGCTTAGCGCGACTGCTCACTGTGGTTGATGCTCGTCATTTCCCGAAGAGATGAGTTTACCAATCCTCTCTGCGTCGAATTAGCGTACATAAATCCAGTACCTATCAAACACCATTCAGATCTGCGGGTCGTTCACGCTTGGATTGGAGCATACTATTGGCATCAGACCACTGAATGACCCAATTTTCATTCACCGCCGACCGGCGCACAATTGCCGAGATTACATTTAGACAATGCATGTGATTCCAGAACAAGCCACAACCGCCGCCCCGGCGGAAGGCTTCCAACGAAGTATGCAATGGTCAGCTCGACTGTTGGTCGCCACCGTGTGGGTCAGTGCCTTGATCTTTGGTTGCTACATCTTTGTGTTCTATTTTCTGTCGTCCATGCGCGGTGACATCACTCAATGGAACGACGTATTACCCGATCTTTATAGCGACGACGCGCCTGCGGCGACGATTGGCATTGGCGCGCACTTCGCGGCTGGCAGTGTCATATTGATGTTGGGTTGTATCCAACTGATCGGCGGCATCCGAGCCAAGTATCCAACGGTCCACCGCTGGCTAGGTCGGGTCTACGTTGTGTCAGCACTCATCACCGGTGTTGGCGGCCTCGTGTTTATTTCTACCAAAGGCACTGTTGGCGGCCTAATGATGGACATCGGATTCACCGGTTATGGTGTGCTGACCATCATGGCGGCGCTAGCGACCATCCACTTTGCGCGGCGGCGAGATTTCGTGCGACATCGCGCCTGGGCGATTCGTCTTTTCGCCTTAGCTGTCGGTTCCTGGCTCTACCGCATGGAGTATGGATTTTGGTTTCTCTTTACGGATGGGTTAGGGCATACAACGACGTTTGATGGTCCATTCGATCAAGTGATGGACTTTTTCTTTTATCTACCGAACTTGCTCATTGCCGAGGTGATGATCGGTCGACGTAAGATTGCCACGTCGAGAGTCGCTCAAGGTGTCGCGACCGGCGGTCTGCTGACGGCGAGCGTTTTGCTTTTACTGGCGACTTATTTCTTCACGCTAAAGCTGTGGGGTCCTGAAATCGTGGGCGGCTTGCTCGCCTAGCCTGTGCCCGATGTGCCGGACGTGCATACTGAAAAAGCGACAACACGCTCAGCGTGCAACGAAACACTAACCACAAGGTCTATATTGCTAGAACCAGCGAAATAGTGAGTCCCACGGTGCCAAAGAAGCGTTTCGTCATAGTCGCAAGCCTATTGCTAAGCGCTATGGTTGGCCTCAACGTCGGCCACTGTTCTGATGATGGGGTGATGAGCTACGGTAACTCCGTGGCCAAATTGAATACCGCGCTCGCCCGAAAGCTTGCCGAAGCGAACCAACCCAACGCTGTCGGCGCGATGGGGAGAAATCGGCGTCAGTACATTCATGTTCGATTTCAGTTGGGTCTCCACCACCTTGCCGACTACGGATTGATTGCGCAGCGTGTCGACGTCTTGGAGCAGTTCCTAACTGCCGCTGAATACGCGATGGCGTATCAGCTGCCTACCGGTAACTTCCGGTTAGACGTCCCGAAATCCATGGCTGGTCGTGGTTCGCCCTCGATCGCTGATAGGGCGAGTGGTACTTCGTTTTTCATTGCCTCCCTGGGGCTCGGCCTTCTGGCGTTAGAAACCAACGATTGGTTTCAAAAAGCCGAGGACTGTGTTGATTTACGCCGGCGTGCGGCACAGATTCGGTCTCGCCTCCGATCCACGCGCCAATACCTAGAGAAAAGCGAGCCAGTCTTAATGGCGGCGGACAAGCATGCGCCGAATCGGCTGCTCTTCAATGCGATCGCCATCTACACCTTAAACGCCTTGCTTTCTGACGGTGCGTCAGTCCAAGTCGCTGATCGTTACCTGGCCCTAGCGCTCGGGCAAGTCAATCAAGAGGCGGGCTATTTCATCGAAGGCGGTGGCTATGACTCGAGCTACAACGCGGTCGCCGCTGCCTTGGCCTTGCGTCTGGTGCTGACAGCTTATCCATCGGCAGAGTTGCAACCGATTGCGGCAAGTGCGATCGAGTGGCAGCGATCACGAATTGACGAACGCGGCGAGGTTTCGACGGTGGGCAATGCCCGCGTGCGGCCAGGGCAGGGCGGGGAGTCGTTTATGGGGCGCGAGAAGGACGTCGATGTGAAACACGTGGTCGATGCATTTATGACCGCGAGTCTTGTATTTGAGGATCCTGAACTCATAGAGGTCGCACAACGTATCGTCACACATTACGAGAGACGGTAATCCGAATCCGTAAGACGCGCGCCGCCGCGCCGGTAGAGAGATACCCAGAGCGCAGATATGCAGTTGCAACTGCACAAAAAAAGCCCGGCATGGTGCCGGGCTGTTAGTGCCACTAACATCGGATTCCGTTCCAAAGCGTGGCGGACGGGAACCAGGCTTGCTGAATTGTCTGTTGTGGGTAGTCTCTCTAATCGACAGTCACGACATACTCGATGGCGTTTCCGCCCTTGATCGTCAGTGTCGTTCGATAGACGCCTGCTTTGTCGCCGCCATAGAATTGAAGATCCAGCCGACCGACTTCTTGAGGGCCTATTCCTGGCGTCGCTCCAATGACCGGTGTCGCCGGCAACCGTTGAGGGCAGTCAACTTGCTCAATCCGCTGATGACGAGCACCTGGCGGTGATTCAACGTAGACCGTGCCGGCGAAGCGACGCCACCAAGGCCCAGCACGATTTGAGCGAAGCAAGAAATAGATGTTGCTACTAAGCGGTAGCAATTCGAGATCATCCATTGGTTCGGCGTCGGCAGCCCAGACGAGATTGCTCCAAACAAATGGTGCGGCCTCTAGCAATCCTGTGTTTTGGTAGATGGGATTGTCAGGTAGCGGCGGGCTGCTGCCGGGCCCGCATGCTACGCCACCAGGTAGTCTGCCAGCCAACGCTGGCACGAATACCGATGTTGCGTTGATGCTTGCCGCTGGAGCGTGGCGAATCGTAATTAACCCCTCGCCGGTTTCCATAGCGCCGGCGGGGCCAGTCTCCGCCTCAATTTTCAATCTGTAACGGCCGGCTGGCGGATTCGAAACGCCATTCAAAATTAAGTGAATTTGTTTCAGTCCTGGCGTCGTATTGATGTCGTGAACAGCTGTGAATACGAGCGCGTTCCGTTGCTCGTCGATACTGAGCGTCGCGTTAAGAATGGGCGGGAATAAGGGGTCTTGTGGCCAACCACGCAACAACACGGCAGTCGTACATTGGAGGTTTCCAGGAATGCAGGGTCTTTCGGGTAGTGGTGGGGCGGGCGGAAACGGGAACGGCACGTCGCGCAAAGGGTAATTGGGATTGATATTGGAAAGATCAAACTCTGCGGGCAGAAGAACCGAAATCGTTTTGCCTGCGGAGAGGGAGCGACCCGTGACATTTGGATCGAGTGACCCGTCCAGTGTGATCAGCAAGTCAGTTGGAGCGCCAGCAACATCGCCATTTGCAACGATAGGTGCATTGTCGATTCTCGCGATGATGCCGGTCGTCCCGTCGCTGCCGGCAAATGCGAATTCACTACCAATCACCAAAAAGACAAGCAAGGTGCCTATACGAGGAATGAGTTTCATGAGAATTCCTTTCTAGTTGTCGACGCGCCGATGCTAGGTTTTGCGCTTTCTGCTCGCATGATGAAAGCCGTAAAGTTTGGTGAAATTCGGCGGAATGCCGTGCTAGTCTCAAAACACTAGTCTGTGCAATAACGAGAGGCATGTTTGGATGCCCGGTATTGATAAGCAGTTTCAGTTGGCGGACCTGACGCTCAGCATGGGTCGGCATTCGGTGGTGCGAGCTGGTCAGCGCCTAGCGCTCGCCCCAACGAGTTTTTCGCTGTTGGTTGCGCTAGTGGAGGCTGCTCCAAACGCGATCTCCGTCGACGATCTGCTGGGCAAGGTTTGGCCGAACAAAGTCGTGGCGCCAGAGACAGTCAGTCAACGTGTTCGACTACTGCGACATGCTTTGGGCGATAGTGCGACTAATCCTCGGTACATACGTGGTATCCGAGGCTTCGGCTACCAGTTGATTCCCGAAGTTACGCAGCTTTCATTGAGTCTTCCAACACCAGTTTTTGGTGCTAGCCACGATGCATCCGAGCAAAGACCTTTGCCGGCTCAGCCGTCCATCGTTGTACTGCCGTTTTCAGATGATGGTCGCTCAGCCGTCGCGAGACGCGTCGCGCTTGGTATCAGTCACGATATACAAACACAGCTTGGACTGACTCATTCGTTTTTCGTGACAGCGCGTGGCTCGGCGCTTCGATATAACGGTGCGGCGCCTGATCCAAAGCGCCTTAGTCACGAGTTGGGTGTCCGCTATATTCTGCAGGGCTCGATTCGGCAACAAGGGAATCGCCTCGCCTTGCATGTGACGTTGGTGGATGGCGTCACCGAGCAGATGATCTGGACTGAGCACTATTCACGGCGTATCGATGATGTCTTTGCGGTGCAAGCCGAGATTACCCATGCGATCTCGGCTGCCGTGCAGACTCAGATCGACCGGCAGGAATGGCGACGAGCGTTGAATCAGGGTCGAGCCGACTTGGATGCTTGGGCAGCATCCCACATTGGTTTTCATTACATGTACTGCTTTGATCGTTCTACTTTGGATGAGGCTGAACGCTGGTTTGAGCGTGCCATTCAACTGGACCCCACGATTCCACGTCCACACGCTGGTCTTTCTTGGGTGCATTGGCAACGCAATTTTCTTGGCTTAAGCGAAGATCGGTCAAACGAAATTAAGCAGGCGATCGACACCGCTCAGCGTGCGCTAATGTTGGACCCCGATGACCCTTTCGCTCATTGGGCCTACGGCCGCGCGTTATTGCTGAATGGTGATCTTGATCATGCGGTGACCGAGCTCGAGCAGACGACCTCGATCAATCCGAGCTTTGCGATCGGCCGCTATTCGAGCGGGTTCGCGCTCATGCAGGCGGGTCAACTGTCGGCATCGCTCGCACACGCGCAAGCCGCCATTCGATTGAGTCCATACGATCCATTGCTGAGCCTAATGCTCGGATTGCAAGGGTTCAGCGCTTCGTTGAAAGGTGACTACAATCGTGGCGCGGCGTTGCTATTGCGCGCGGTGAAGCAACCCAATGTTCACTTCGCGTTGTACGCAAAAGCGGCCGTGTGTTGTGCATTGGCGGGACTCAACCAAGAAGCAGAGGAATACGTGACTCGTGTGCAAGCTGTGGTTCCCGATTTTGGTCAGCAACGATTCCTCGACACATTTTTCTATCGACGGGCCGAGGACATTGCGACGATCAAACGCGCCTTCGCGCGTTTGAAACTGGATAGCGAGACTTAGTCACCGCGTAGAAACCCCTTGAGAATTCACTAGCGTTGTCTAAAGACATCTATAACGAGTGACGATACGTCCCGTCTTTAACTAGCTCTGCGCCGCAGATGACGTGGCGGATACTATTTACTTGCCACAGCTCCTCATCAGAGAAAAAGCCGGACTCCGCGCCCGTTGGTACAAACGCGAGTGGCCAGTGACACACGGCATTAGGATAGTCGACTGGCGTCGGAGACTCAGAACGGAGGCGGTGGTAGGCGCGAGAATGGTCTCGCCAAACGAGACCATAGGCGAGTCCGTCGACATAACCATCAGCGACGAGTCCACCGACGCGGACTCTGCCAGACGGTCGATAGCCTTTGGCGACGCTGAGCTCCCACATGGGTACTTCGGTATCAAATTTCGGAAGTTCGCTGGTACGTGCCCAAAATCCAGCACCGGTCTCTGTCGAGACGATCTCGATGTCAAAATAGCTCTTTTCTGATACCGCGCCGTCGTAAAACAGCACGATTTGGACTGTGCCCGCCGGTGGGCCGTCATATCGCATACTGGTCATCACCCGCACAGGCGATGGCGTCAGGATGCTATCCGCAGGGTCCTCGATAACGCCAACTTTGACGCTCACCGCAGCGGCTAGCATCGGTGCCACGGCGGCGGCCGCGATGGTCATGAACAAAGAGCGACGTGTAGGGATGAGTAACCGTCGAATTCTGTGCTTGATGCGACGCTGCCCGCCGAAACCGGCTACGACGACGTCACGGGTTTGATGAGCGCACTTGAGTAACGTATCGGCATAGGATGCAGGTTCCGCACCATCTCGGACAACTGCGTCGTCACAGGCTTCCTCGATAAGGTCTTCGTTGGCTAGCACCAGCGCGCGTACGAATGGATGCCACCAGAATAAGGCATAGACGAGATTGGCACCGAGCAGGTTCCAGCCATCGCGTCGCTTCCAGTGGTGGTATTCGTGGGCAAGGACATGCTCTCTTGTGCGCGGGTTCCAATTCGATGACGCCGCTGGCAACACGATCGTCGCGCGGCCGATACACCATAGGAACGGCGTAGCGGCTGATGCGGAGACCGCGACCGGTACATCGCGATAAGTGTCTTGCGACGTCGCTTCGCGAACAACTTGGTGAAGTTTTAGCAACCGACGTATGAGTAGTGCGAGCATGATTAACGCCCCGACGACCCATACGCCCAGCAAAGAATTCCTCATTGTTGTTTTGTCTGTGTTCTGCTGACTGACCGGTGGTGGTAGATCGATGAGATCATGATTAAACGTCTTGATGGAGCGTTGATGCGGCGGGGATTCGATGGGCGAGATGACCACGCCCATCTGCGCGGATAAGGGTACGGTCGTTGCCGGGTAGGGCTGCCAGATTGAAATCCAGGGTGAAATCAGGAGCAGTGCAAAACCGAGCCAAACACCAGCTAAAGCCGCTCGCACATGATGCTTCGCTGTAAGACAGACCAGTGCGTAGGTTAGCGCGCCGATGCTCAGTGACTTAATAAGGACCTCAACCATTGTCCAGTCTTCCTTGTCTGTGCGCTTCGATCAACGCGGCCAGTTCCTCTAGCTCCGCATCACTGATCGCGTCTGCGCTTGCGTCGAGCAGATTAGCCACCGCAGCCGGCGTCGAGCCGCGAAAAAACGTATCGGTGATGCGGTTAAAGTCACGTTTCGCCGCGACCGATGCTTCGACACTCGGTCGGTAGACATACTTGCCATTATCGTCACGGAAACTCACGCGATGTTTATCGACCAGAGTTCGCAGTACGGTTCTGACGGTCGCGTTACTCAAATTGTCGTCCAGCGCAGTTTGTATCTCAACGGCGCTCGCCTCGCCTAAAGCATAAAGTCGGTCAAGCACATCTCGTTCGCGCTGCGTGAGTCCACGCAAGCTGCCTTTTCGTCGCCCTCTGCCCATTTTCTCTCATTAGATGCGTTATTAATAACAGGGCAATTTAAACACAAAAAAATGTGATTTGAAGCACAAAAATACAAATATATTAATATTTCGGTTGTTTACGGTATTTGCATAATGTTAAATAAATAACAGTTGTTAAATTTATAACAGGCAATACCTATGATCGCTTTTAGATTTGCTCACCCGTTTGCGACCATCGCGGTCGCTTTTGTTGGGTTTTTATTCTTTGGCGGTGTCGTCGCGGCGCCGATCGACTTCGTTGAGCAGCCTGCCCTCGCAGGGCCAGGCGTCAGCTCCGCGCAGTCCTATGCAATCGCCGATTTGGACAACGACGGCGACAACGACGTTGTCAGTGTCTCTGCGACTGCCGGCTCTGTCGTCTTTTTCGAGAATTTAGGCGGTTCTTTCGCGCCACCGCGTGTCGTTGGAGAAACCCCATTTCCCCGCGCGCTCGCAATCGCGGATCTCGATAACGATGGTTTGCCGGATATCCTGGTGACGGAGACCTCGTTAGATCAGGTATTGGCGCTATTCAATGAAGGTGCGAGCGGTTTTTCTCAGCCCGTGATCGTGGCCGGTTTTGGTGATCAGCAGCCGGACGTGGATACAGCAGACTTCGATAATGACGGCGATCTCGACGTGGTTTACATCAACTTCGCAGACGACACTGCGGCCTATGTCGAGAATCTTGGTGGTCGTACTTTCGGACCTCCTGTGAATTTTCCAACCAGTGTTGACGGCCCTCAAGCGATGGATGTTGGTGACATCAACAACGACGGTGAGCCGGATGTGTTGGTGACCTCGGGATTCGACAATACCGTAGGCTGGTTCCCGAGCAATGGTGATGGCACCTTCGGTGCACGACAGGTGGTCTCGACAGCGACGACCAATCCGCGCGGCGCGGAACTCGGTGACCTCAACGGCGACGGCCTGCTCGATGTTGTGAGCTTCCCGGGCAATGGTGCTGCCATCACTTACTATCTCAATACGGGGGCAGGATCATTCGGTACCGAGCAACGTTTTTCCTTCGTCAGTCCAGATCGTGTTGCTGGGGTAAAAATCGCAGACTTTGATGGCGATGGCGACAACGATGTTGCCTATCTGAATCAAATCACCAATGGTGATGATGACATCAGTTTTCTCGTCAACAACGGTAGCGGTGTGTTGTCGAACCCGACACCGATCGCAACGAACATCAATTTTGGTTTTACGTTCGAAGTCGGTGATGTCCTGGGCGGTACCGCTCCTGATGTTGTTTTTCTTAACGATATCTCCCAAATCGATATTGCCGAAAACCAGACTGGTGGTTTCGCACCTCCCGTCCGCATTACGCCAGCGATTGCCACCGCAGTCGCTATCGATGAAGCGGATGCCGAAGGTGACGCTGATACCGATCTGTTCGTCGTTGGTTTCGACGACGGGAGCTTATACTTTCTCGAGAACCTGGGAGGAACCTTCGCCCCGCTTGTCGCGGTTAACCGAGATCTTGGAGGACCTGGGGATGTCGTAGCAGTGGATCTTGACGGCGATGGTGACATTGACCCGGCCGTCGCTGAATCTATATCTGACAGTGTTAGCGTTTTCGAGCAAACAGCCCCAGGTGTTTTCGGTGCGCGCCAACAGGTGACCAATTTGTCAGATGGCGCCAGGAGAATTACCGCTGGCGATATAGATGCGGATGGCGACTTGGACATCGTGGCTGCATCCAATTCTGACGACGAAGTCGCCTGGTATGAGAATCTCGGCAGCCTCACGTTCGGCGGTCAGCAGCTGATCACTTTGGCCGCCGATGGTCCGAGCGACGTCGTCGTTTACGACATCGATGGAGATGGGTTGAACGATGTCCTCGTTATCGCAACTCAGGACGATGAGCTGGATGTCTTTAGGAATCTCGGTAGCGGTAGTTTTACAACATCTTCGCCGGTAGCCAATGGTCTTGATAATCCGCAGACGATTGGCATCGCGGATATCGATAACGATGGGCAAGTTGACGTCGTAGTTGCGTCGCTGCCGAACGTAAGGTGGTTTCGAAACACGTCTACTGCAGGTCAAATCAACCTAGCAGAACAGCCCGTGCTGACTCAGAGCATCACCGGTAACCCCGGATTTATAGATATGCGCCTTATCGATCTCGACGACGATGGCGATATTGACATCGTATTAGCCTCTGCATCGCGACAAGCGGCTTACTGGTTCGAGAATGACGGCGCAGGTCAATTCAGTGATATCGAACAGCTAGCTTCATCGCGAACCAGACTGGTTGGCGCTTTCGACGCTGATTCGGATGGATTCGTCGATCTCGTTCTCAGTGATACGACTAATGCAGCGCTAAGTTGGTACCGCAATGGGCTGATTCGCGATTTCGGCGATGCACCGGATCCAAGCTATCCAACGCTTCGCGCGAGTGATGGCGCACGTCACGAGATCTCGACACTTTTTATGGGCCTCACCATTGATGATGAGGTCGACGGTCAACCTACATCGGGTGTTGATGGTGATGATACGGATGCTGCTACCAATGATGATGACGGTGTCGTTTTTAACGGCTTGGTGCAGGAAGGTCTTGCGACGCTGGATGTTACCGTCAGTCAAGCGGCGAGCGGCTTTGTTAGCGCGTTCATTGACGCCAACGATGACGGTGATTTTGACGATCCCGGTGAGCGAGTTGTTGCTAGCGAGTTCATCGACAACGCCAATGAGTTAATCAACTTTGCCATGCCGTCGGGTGCGACCAACGGTGACCGTGTCGCGCGCGTTCGTCTCGCGAGTGTTGCTGAAGAAACGGAATCCCCGACAGGTCAGGCGAACGATGGCGAGGTCGAAGACTATATCGTCACCATTTCTCAGGCGACGCTCGATATCACTGATGCGTCAATCGGCGAGGGTGATACCGGCACTACACTATTGTCGTTCCCGGTGACTTTGACTGATCCGTTGTCGAATCCGCTGAGCTTCACGCTGGTTGCGACGCCAGTGACGGCCGATGCAAGTGACTTTGTTCCGCCAAGCGCACCATTTACGATTCCTGCAGGTTCGACAGCCGCGCTCGCGCAAATCTCGATTGTCGGAGACAGTAACTTCGAGTTGGATGAGACCTTCGATGTCACGTTGTCGACCGGCTCAAGTGTGCTGATCGGGCAAAGCACAGCGACGGGTACCATCGGCAACGATGATGTGCAGCCCGAAGTGTCGCTCACTGTTGATACAACAAGCATCGCAGAAAACGCAGGTGTCGCTGTACTGACGGCAACACTTTCTGCTGAGTCGTATCAAACGATTACCGTGCCTATTGTGTTCTCTGGTGATGCAACCGCGGGCACCGACTACAACACTAGCGCCAATCAAATTGTGATTTCGCCGGGTCAGACCTCTGGCACCCTGAGTGTCACGGCGATCGACGACGCTGCTGTCGAAGCGGATGAGCAAATCGACGCTGCGCTAGGTGCGATCACGAATGGTGCGCCTGCCACGGCGAGTGCGGTGTCGATCACGATCGTTGACGATGAGCTGCCGGTGGCAACGCTGTCGGTGGATCAGACGAGCATCGATGAGAGTGGCGGTGTGGCGACGTTGACCGCAACACTGAGTTTTGCGCCGTCACTGCCGGTGTCATTGGATCTTGGTTTCGCCGGTTCTGCGAGCGCACAGGACTACTCAGCGAGCGCTGGTGTGTTGAACTTTGCGCCGAACCAAACAACGGCTTCATTGACAATCACGGGTACGAATGACCCGACCTTCGAGACCACAGAAACGGTTATCGTGTCGTTGATTGCTGCCAACAATGCCAGTATCGGCGCGCCGTCCGATGCGGCGATCAATGTGTTGGACGACGACGTGATGCCCTCAGTGTCGATCGCTGCATCAACAGACCGGATAGACGAGAATGGTGGAACGGCGACAGTGACCGTCAGTCTCAGCAACCCTTCTGTCATGCCGGTAACAGTCGATCTGCTGGCCAGCGGCACAGCAAGCAATGCTGACTATTCGATTGGCGCCACCCAAATCGTGATTGCACCGGAAACGCTTGCGGCGTCGACCGTCGTTACGGGTGTCGATGATTCACTGGTCGAGAACACCGAGACTTTGTCATTGACGATCGACTCTGTGTCCAACGCCACGCTGGGTTCACCGTCTATTGTTGATCTTGTAATCGACGATGACGAGGCACCAATAGCGACGCTCAGCGTATCGCCAAACAACATTGATGAGGCTGGCGGCAGCGCAACGATCACGGCCGATCTGAGCTTTGCAGCTCTGCAGAACGCCGAACTCACGCTGGCGACTGCTGGCTCCGCTGACACGAGTGACTTTGAATTGTCGGCCAGCGTGATTCAAATCGCCGCCGGTGATTTATCCGGCAGCGTCACTGTGACCGGATTGGATGATTCGATATTTGAAGGTGATGAAACGATTGAGCTGTCTATTGCAATGGCTGTGAATGCGACAGCCAGCTCCAATACGCCAGTCACTGTCACCATCTTCGACGATGAACTACCGCCACCGCCCGGGCTGACGCTCACCGCAAGCCAATTAGTTCTTGCTGAGAGCGGCGGCAGTAGTGTTATCACTGCGAGTATTGCGACCGCATTCCCGCGCGATGTGATCGTTCCGTTACTCGTGAGAGGTGGCGTTGATTCGAGCGACTATCAATTGCCGAGTCAGATTATCATTCCGGCCCGTCAAACCAGCGCGTCGGTCATGCTCACCGTTGTCGACGATGCCATCGATGAGGCGGATGAGCTTATCGTTATCTTCCCGGGTGGTGTCGCCAACACTGTTGTCGCTGCACCGAATACGGTTTCGATACGGATCATTGACGATGAGGCAACGCCAGTAGGTGCACCCATCGTGGATCGAAGCGAGCCACTGATGCCGCAGACGGTAGTAGCAGGCTATCAGCGCGTACCAGTGGCGACCTTTGGGCTTCGAAACTCGCAAACCGAAGATGCCACGGTGAGACGAGTTACTGTCGCCATCGAGTTCGGCTCCCTCGGCTTTGACAGCGTCACGACGGTTCTACTCTACGAAGATCTGAACGGTGACGGTGTCGTTCAGCCGGGCGAGCCTCTCGTCGCGATTACGGCACCTGAAGATCTTAGTGCGTCGCTGGATTTCGCGATGGAGACGCCGATTACCCTTCCAGCGGGAACGACACGTCGTTTCATCGCGCTTGCCAATCAATAGGAGACACAATTAATGCGCTTCCCAAAACACTCCCAACTGTTGCTTTGTTTGTCCATATTGACTGTCGCCGCATGCGATAGCGGTGGTGGTTCTGATGGAAACTCGGGATTGAGCGACAATGATCTCTCTGTCACTCGAATAGACGTTAGAGCGACCAGTGATGTCGACAACCGATTGGTCGATGTGGAGGTCGTGGATTTGGAGGTTGCCACAATCACAGTCGAGGGTGGATAACTTCACGTTGCGGCGCCGTTGGCACCCTCGGGCGGTGGCGGCGTCGCGACATTGCATTGGTCTTTGCTGCCGTGCAGGCGATTGTCGGATGCACCTTCGGGCCGTTTCATTCGAACTTGAGTTATAGTGGCTTCACGACTTCGATTAGGTACCCCGGTTGTTATTCCGTCGAATTAAGAAACATGTGAAGGCTCATGACTGGTTCGCCGTCGGAATCGATTTTGTCATTGTGGTCATCGGCGTTTTTATCGGTATCCAAGTGGCGAATTGGAACGATGTACAGACGAATCAAGCGGATCTAAAGACGTCACTGCAGCGCTTGAGCAAGGAAGTGACGCAAAACACAAATGTGATCGATAAGGTCTTGGGAGACTATGATCGTGGCCGAGCGAATCGAAATCTCGCGAGAAAGGCCTTGGACAGTTGCAATGACTCGCCTGAGGCTCGTGCTGCATTAGATCGACTTCTGTTCGACCTCGTGGGTGACGTGCAGCCGAATTTTAGCTTTGTAGTCCTTGAACAACTGGCCGGCGAAGGGCGCTATCAGGGGCTGTTGTCCGAAGCGTTTCAAGAAGAGTTCGGCTCATACACGGCAAGAGTGAATGAGGAGTACGAGCAGCTCGGTAGTCACTATGAACGCATGTGGTCTCATCACGTCATTTTTCATCCGTCCGTAGATGCCTATTTCCCCGGCGACATTGAGTCGTCTGATGGTGATTGGGGTTTTAGGCTCGCCAAGCCGTTTAGCGAGACATGCGCCGACCCCACATTTCGTAGTCTCTTCATCAATACGATCGGCTTCTATCAATCGATCGGTAACAGGCTGCAGCGTCTCAGAGCTGAAATCGAGCCGTTTCAAGCTGCGCTGGAGGCAGAAATCCAGCGACTTTGACGCGTGCTGACGCGTGAATCCCCAGGTCAACGATGGGTCATCTCGCCGATTGTTTTCCGAGCGAATACGCTCAGCGCGCAGTGTGCTATACTCCCGCGCGACTCGGTAGGCTCGCCTAGGGGACTGATGCGGCGCTTGTTTAGAGCCCTCACGACCGTCCGGTCAGCCTGCCAGCATCAATAAAACAGATCTCAATCTGTCGGGGGTTTTCGAACGTGCGCTACATCTGCCAGGTGCCTGACACTGCGCCTTGGAAGGATGTGTGCCGAGCTGAACTCCGGACGACAAAAACGGAGTAACAATCAGCATGTCAATTGCGATTATTCTGGCCCTGTCCCTTTTTGGGCTTGCAGTGGCCTTGTTCTACTCACGCTCCGTCAGCCGCGTTGCGGTCGACATGGGTGTAGAGGACGCCGAGACGCGCGGAAAGCTGCGTAAAATCCACGCGGCGATCGCCGAAGGCGCGATGGCTTTCCTCAAGCAGGAATACAAGTTCATGGCCATTTTTATGGTCGTGTTCGGTATTGTCATTGCCCTGTTGATCGACGATCACCATACCGAGAACGTTAACGAGGGTATCTACACCGCTGTTGCATTCATTTTCGGCTCGATCATTTCGATCGTCAGTGGATTCGTCGGCATGAAGATTGCGACGGCGGGCAACGCACGTACGACAGTATCTGCGAACCAGTCACTCTCCAGCGCATTTAATATCGCGCTGCACTCCGGCTCGGTCATGGGCTTTGCTTTGGTCAGCCTTGCATCACTCGGCATGCTGTTGATCTACCTTGGCCTTAAGTACGTACTGCCGGCAGACCTACCACCACACATTCTGATGGAAGTGATTGCAGGCTTCGGTCTCGGTGGTTCCGCGATCGCATTGTTTGCCCGTGTAGGCGGCGGTATCTTCACCAAGGCGGCCGATGTTGGCGCTGACCTCGTCGGTAAAGTGGAAGCCGGTATCCCGGAAGACGATCCTCGCAACCCGGCCGTTATCGCCGACAACGTCGGTGACAACGTGGGTGACGTCGCGGGTATGGGCGCCGACCTCTTCGGTTCTTGTGCAGAAAGTACCTGCGCGGCGATGGTGATCTCTGCGATCGCATTCGCGGGTAACGTGGACGCGTTGTTATACCCGATCGTGATTTCTGCGATTGGTATCCCCGTCAGCCTCATTACGATCCTGCTTATTCGTGTGAATACCGAAGATCAGGTTGGACCGGCGCTGAAACGTATGTTGATCATCTCCAGTGTGATTATGGCGGTCGTCATGTATTTCGTGACAGATATGCTGATCCCAGGTGATTTCGCTATCGCGGGTGTCGAGTACACGTCGCTGGGCGTTTACTTATGTTTCCTGACAGGCCTCATTGCGGGTTTGGTCGTCGGTCTGTTGACCGAGTACTACACGTCCGATCAATACAAGCCGGTTAAAGAAGTGGCTGAGTCTTGTCAGACGGGTACCGCGACCAACATCATTTTCGGCCTTGCGCTGGGCTATAAGAGTGCCGTTGGTCCTTATCTCGCGATTGGTCTTGCCATCTATATCCCTTGGATGTTGGCGGGCATGTACGGCGTTGCGATCGCATCGCTCGGTATGCTGGGTACTCTAGTGATCGCGTTGACCATCGATGCCTACGGCCCGGTTGCTGACAACGCGGGTGGTATCGCTGAAATGGCGGGTATGCCGGAGCATGTTCGTGAACGCACTGATGTGCTGGACTCTGCGGGCAACACCACAGCGGCGATTGGTAAAGGCTTCGCGATTGGCGCGGCCATCCTGACCTCGCTGGCATTGTTTGCCGCGTTCCTTACGCGTGCGGATCTCTTGTTGAAAGAGCAGGACCCGACGTCTGATTTGCTTGGTTCCATCAATCTGCTGGACCCGATGGTCTTCAGTGGCTTGTTCATCGGTGCGGTTCTGCCGGCGCTGTTCACAGCCATGACGATGAAGTCTGTGGGTTCGGCAGCGTTCAAGATGATTGAAGAAGTCCGTCGTCAGTTCAAAGCTATTCCCGGCATCATGGAAGGCACCGGTGATCCTGACTACGCACAGTGTGTTGCGATCTCAACGCAGGCCGCGGTTCGCGAAATGATTGCACCGGGCATCCTGATCATGGGTGCACCGCTTGTCACCGGGTTCCTGTTCGGCATTCAGGCAACAGCTGGTTTGTTGGCGGGGTCTCTGGTCTGTGGTGGTGTCCTCGCGATTTCTGCGTCCAACTCGGGCGGCGCTTGGGACAACGCGAAGAAATATATCGAAGCGGGGAATCTCGGTGGTAAAGGCACGGATAACCACAAAGCAGCTGTCGTTGGCGATACCGTCGGTGATCCGCTGAAAGATACGTCTGGACCGTCGCTGAATATTTTGATCAAACTGTCGGCGATCTTGTCGCTGGTGTTTGTGCCGTTCTTCGTACAGTACGGCGGCATCTTGCTGAAGTTCCTGTAAGCAAGCGGCTAGCGAAGAACGAAAAAGCCCGGCCTCGTGCCGGGCTTTTTTTTGCACGTCGTGCTGGTCTGGTGGCCAACAATTACATCGCCAGACTACAGTTTTCTACCCAGCTTTTTCTCGACCATACGTTTTTCCCAGCCCGCGCTGAAAAAGCCGATCACCTCGTAGGCAACCAAACCGTGCAAGACAACGCCGAGTCCCCAGCCTAAAAAGCCCCAGATGACCTTGGGTTCCGTAAAGCGTCCGAGCACGATGAAGCTCAGCAGGAACACCGCGTACATGCCGGCGTGGGTGTAAAACTCCTTGAGGCCTTTCACGTATTGCATGGCCTTTTTCTCGTCGTCATCGAGCGTCGGTGCGGATGCCTCCGTGTGGTCGCTTGTATCTGATTTTCCCGTGTCGCTGGTTGCGAGATTGATGGAGTCGTTCGTGTTCATGGTGTCATCTCCGCTTCTTAGTGATGTAAATGGCACCTCAAAAACGGCGGCCAGCGCCTTCGCGGTCTCAAGCCCCGGCTCATTGCCACGCTCGATTCGTTGAATTGTGCGCACACTAACCCCAGCCATCTCAGCTAGCGTTTCTTGTGACCACCCGCGCTGTAGTCTCAGTTTTCTGACGATCATCTGATCTTGCTCCGTTTCGAGGAAGCGGCAGTTTCACGTTGATACACGTCTCGTCCCACGACATTGACCCGACAAGCACCCGACAACAACCTGCCACGGAGTGCTAAGTTCTTATTATTTCACAGATACAGCGCGCTGCTATCGTTCTCAAATTACCCTCGATGTTCCGTGCCTTATCACGCCGTGGTCCTTAATCACGTGGTTGCTTCTGGTGCCGAGAATTGATGCACCGTTATCGACCATAAAATATGCCCGGCGCCCGCGGCGTCTGACGGTTGTTGCTGTCACGCTTTGAAGCTAGGCTGTTGGCCACACCAACGAAAGCATCTGGGACGGTAACGTATGCCACGTCGTATCTTTCTTTTCATCACGACTTTCCTGGCACTCGGGCTTGGCGCTTGCGGCGGCAAAGAGGAAACTGAAACAGCACCGGTGGTCCGACCGGCTAAATTATTGACTGTCGGCAACGCATCGCAACGGCGCGAGATGTCGTTTCCTGCCGTGGTGCGAGCCACCCAGTCTGCCGAGCTGACGTTTCCCGTCGCAGGAGAGGTCACCGAGCTCAATGTCCTCGAAGGTGCCGAGGTTACCAAAGGGGATCAAATCGCGCGGCTAGATGATCGCAACGCACGCAACTCATTGGCACAAGCCCAGGCGGAGCTAGAGAACACCAAGACTGAGTTCGAGCGTGCCAAAAGACTGCGTGACCAAGATGCGATCTCACAGAGCGTGCTGGACACGAGGGAAACGCAGCTCGAAGTGCAACAGGCAGCAGTTAGAAATGCGCGCAAGGCACTCGAAGATACGACGATACGGGCGCCTTTCACCGGCAATGTTTCGCGCGTTTATGTTGAGCAGTTCCAGAATGTGCAGGCCAAAGAGCCAATTGCCACAGTCCAAAGTAACGCGACCGAAGCGATCGTCAACATTCCGGGCACGATTGTCGCTCGCGTTCCGCAACTACAGCCCATCGGTACGACCGTGGTTCTCGATGCAGCGCCAGACATCGAGATTCCGGGCACATTTCGTGAGGCATCAGGCCAAGCGGATCCAACCACGCAGACGTATCAGATCAGTTTCACGTTCGATCCGCCCGAGAATCTTTTGATTCTTCCCGGGATGACAGCAACTGTGCGCAGCACATTTTTGTTTAGGGATGTACCGGATATCGCCGTTGCCGGGATTGCGGTGCCGATCGATGCCATCATCGCCGAGGGAGAGCAACGCTACGTTTGGGTCGTCGGCGACGATATGACCTTGGCGAAGCGAGTCATTCAAGTCGCGCCAGACATCTCGGATTCGATCACCGTGATTTCGGGTCTTGAATCGGGTGAGACGATCGTCGCAGCGGGCGGCGCATTCATGGCCGAGGGCATGACAGTTCGTGCCTGGGCACCGGAATAGTTAGGTCCGGGCCGATGAATCTCGCAGATCTCTCGATTCGCTATCCATTGATGGTCGGGATTGTCGTTGTCATCTGCTCCGTCGGCGGGTGGCTTGCGTATGAGAATATGCCTCGTTTTGAAGACCCTGAGTTCAAGATTCGTGTGGCAAGGGTGAATACCCCTTACGTGGGTGCGAGTCCACGCGAAGTTATGGATGAGGTGACCGAGCCTCTCGAGACCAAGCTGCAACAGATGCCCGAGGTGAAGAAAATCTCCTCGACATCGAGCGCCGGCATGTCGGAACTGAGCGTCGAGGTGCGCTACGAATACTCGCAAACGCGTTCTGATTTACAGGTCGTTTGGACGAAGATTCGAAACTACGTGCGGGATGCTCAGCGTGACCTGCCACCCAATGCGGGCACCAGTGTCGTGAACGATGATTTCGGTGACGTGTATGGCATTTACTACATGCTTACCGGACCTGGTTTTTCTCAAGCGGAGCTTTCCAATGTCGCCGCCAGTTTGCGACGTGAGTTGTTGCTGATCAATGGCATTGCCAAGGTCAATATCACCGGAGAGCAACAGGAGGTGATCTACGTTGAGATCTCACAGCAGCGCGCGGCCACGCTTGGCGTTTCGCTCAATGATATCTATAACACGCTCGATCAGCAGAACACGGTGACCTCAGGTGGTGAGATTCGCATCGATGATTCACGTCTTGAGATTAGTCCGACAGGAACCATCGATAGTGTGTCGTCCATCGAAGGCATCTTGATCAGCGATGCGCAGAGCGGCGCGATCGTTCGCCTAGGTGACATCGCTACCATTGTTCGTACCTACAAAGATCCTGCAGAGCAGCTGATTCGTTGGAATGGCGAACCGGCGATCGGTATCGGCCTTTCCACACTGCCGGGTGAAAACGTCGTCAAGGTTGGTGAACGGGTCAATGCGCGATTGGTCCAGTTACAAAGCTTGGTCCCCCTCGGGATGACGCTGAACGAGCATTATCATCAAGGCACTGTCGTTGAAGCCTCGATAAGTGATTTTGCGAGTAACGTCGTCGCAGCTCTCATTATCGTCTTCGTGACCTTGTTGATCTTTATGGGCTATCGATCCGGATTGATCATGGGCGCAACGGTGTTGATCACGATGGCGGCAACATTGTTGTTGATGTGGGTCGGTGGTATCCCGATGCATCGAATTTCGCTGGGTGCATTGATTATCTCGCTGGGTATGCTGGTCGATAACGGCGTTGTCATTACCGACAGTATGTTGGTTGGCATACGCAAGGGTCGCGACAAGCTGACGGTCGCCAAGGAAGCTGCCGCCAAAAACATGCGACCCCTGTTGGGCGGCACCCTGGTCGGCATCATCGCTTTCGCACCGATTGGGCTTGCCCCAGGGGATACCGCCGAGTTCACCAATTCGCTGTTCTGGGTGGTGTTGATTGCGTTGTCGCTGAGCTGGCTGTTTGCTTTCACCGTCACCCCGCTATTGTGCTATCACTTCTTTCCATCGGCTCCCGACGGCGCGGCGACGAGCGAGGATGCAGATGGCGCGTTCATGGTGCGTTACAAGCAACTCATCCGATTCGTGCTCGCGCATAAAGCACTTGCGTTGACGGTGACATTCGCGATTTTCATGTCATCGTTATTCGTGTTCCAGAAAGTCAAAGTAGGATTCTTTCCGGCATCGACGTCACCGCAAATTGCAGTGGACTACTATCTGCCACAAGGTACTGCCATCGAAAGGACGGATCAGGACATGCGTCGTTTGGCGACTTATGTTCGTGGCCTCGATGGCGTTGAGTCGGTACAAACACTGGTGGGGCGAGGCGCGCTTCGCTACATGCTTGTGTACGAATCCAATTCCGGCACCAACTACGGCCAATTGCTGGTGCGTACCGAGGATTACACGCTTAATGACGCGTTGATCGACAGGATTCAAGACTACGCAGACAACGCATTCCCTGACGCTCAAACGAAAGCATGGCGTTTTCGTATGGGCCCGGGTGGCGGCTCCAAAATTGAAGCCGTGTTCTCTGGTCCGGATCCTTCCGTCCTACGACAACTAGCCGGTGAAGCACAGCGCATCATGCATGCTGACGGCAGAGCCGTGCTGGTCAAGAACGACTGGGGGCGCCAAGTATTGGTGATCACACCGCGTTACTCCCAGAACAAAGGAGAGCGTGTTGGGATCACGCGCAAAGATGTCACCGAGGCGCTTGGCGAACACTTCAGCGGTATACAGCGTGGATTTTATCGTGAGGGCGATGAGCTCATCCCGATCATCTCGCGGGCACCTGCCAACGAACGTCAACGCACCTGGGATCTAACGTCGGTACCTATTTTGAGTCCGGCCACCGGCGAGACTGTACCGCTTGCGCAGGTAATGGACGGACCTGCGCTTCGATGGCGGGATGCTGAGATATTGCGCGAGAATCGTGTGCTGACGATCAAGGCGCAATGCGATCCGGCGACTGGCGAGCTAGCGGATGTTCTGCTTTCACGGCTTCGTCCACAGATTGAGGCGATTGCCCTTCCGCCAGGTTACGAGCTCAGTTGGGCGGGTGAGGCGGGTGACTCGTCAGAAGCGCAGAGCAACCTCGCCTCGGCAATACCACTCGGTCTACTCGCGATGGTGTTGGTCGTTGTCGTGCTGTTCAACGCGTTGCGTCAACCGATTGTCATCTGGTCAATCGTGCCGCTGGCGATTGTTGGCGTTGCTTACGGACTGTTCTTGACCGGTGTGCCCTTCGAATTCATGGGGATCCTCGGTCTGCTGTCGTTGTCCGGTCTTTTGATTCAGAATTCCTTGGTGCTGGTTGACTCCACCGATGACCTGATTGCGAGTGGCATGCCGCGATTCGACGCTCTTGTTGAATCGGCAGCCAGTCGTCTACGTCCGGTATTGATGGGGGCGTTCACAACAGTCCTTGGCGTTCTTCCATTGTATTTCGATGCTTTTTTCCAATCTATGACGGTGGTTTTAGCCGGTGGTTTGTCGTTTGCGACGATCATCACGCTGCTGGTGACACCGGTACTTTACGCCTTGCTGTTCGGCATTCGTGCGGACGAAACAGCGTTGGCGAGCGACGAGGGTGATGCATGAATAAACGGTTGATACTGACGCTACCATTGTTCCTATCGGGATGCGCAATGTTCGCTGACCGACCGGATATTGGCGCGCTGACAGAGTCATCCGTTCCCGCTCCGCCGGACGCCTGGCAAGCGGCGGATGCTGTGAGTGGCCCGGTCGCCGTCGGCTGGATAGCGACGCTGGGCGACGATGTGCTTGTGTCACTAGTCAAAGAGGCGCAGTTGAACAATCCCGACCTTAAGACGGCCTATTATGCGATCGAGCAAGCGCAGGCGATCGCTCGTCAAGCGCGATCCGGGCTTTTTCCGGCGATCAATTATTCTGCCTCTGCGTCAGAGGCGGGGGCCGTCTCCGGCGGCAGCAATGATAGCTATGCTTCTGGACTCGAGGTGGGTTGGGAGATCGATGTATGGGGGCGCGTACGCGCGGCTCGCAATGCGGCAGAATATGCCGCCTTTTCTGCTGAAGCCGACTATAAGTTTGCGCAATACTCACTGGCGGCCGCAGTCGCGCAGACGTATTTCGCACTGATCGAAACACGACTTCAGGTCGGTGTTGCCAAGAAATCTTTGGACGCGCTCACAGCGACGTCTCGCATCGTTAGTGCGCAGCGGGAATTGGGCGCGGCGGATGCCTACGATGACTCGCTGGCAAAGTCGAACTTGGCAACAGCCGAGGCGACACTCGCCGCAGCTGAAGGCGCCGAGCGTCTCACACGTCGTGCATTGGAAGTGTTGCTGGGTCGCTACCCGGGCGATCAGCTTTCGGGTAGCGGCAGTTTTCCGGAGGTCCCGGCGATCCCGGCAGCGGGGGTACCAAGCGCGCTGCTTGAGCGTCGACCCGATATTATCGCCGCCGGTATGAACGTCGCTTCTGCGTTCAGCAATGTCGGCGCGACACGCGCTACGCGTTTGCCGCAGTTTAGCTTGAGCGGCGGCATCAACGTCGGTGCATTGGATATCGCCGATATTCTGGATGTCGACAATGGGACCTGGTCGCTCGCGACGGCAATACTTGGTCCACTGTTTGACGCTGGGTTGCGCCGTGCGCAGATTGACGAAGCAACAGCAACGCAGCAACAGAGCATTACGAATTATGCCGCCGTTGCGTTAACCGCTTTCCAGGAAGTCGAGAACAGCATCGACCAGAACGCGATTCAAGCGCGACGGGTGGAGGCGCTGCAACGTGCGGCAGCGGCTCAGAACCGTGCATTTGAACTCGCACAATTGCGATACGAGGAAGGTGAGACAAACCTCCTTGATGTATTGCTCGTACAATCCAATACGATTGCTGCCGACAGCGCTGTCGTGACAGCGCAGCGTGAACAGCTTGACGAGTGGGTGACTCTGAATCTTGCACTCGGCGGTAGTTGGCAATAGCAACTGCCCAGCGCCTCGTATTGTGGGACAAGCAGCCGCTTGGTTGTCGCCGGCGCAGCATCGCCAAATTTTTTGTATCGACGAGTGAACCTATTCGTGGCCACACGCAACCTTCATTACAACTGCATTTGAAGGAGCGAGAACGTGGCTGAGGTGTCATCACCCATCCAACACACGCTGGTTGAACTTGCGATTGCTGGTGAGCGTCGTGCCTTCGATCGCTTGTATCAACTTTGGCAAGCGCGATGGTATCGCTTTGTGTTGCGACAATGCACCAATCCAGCGACCGCCGAAGACGTTCTCCAGAACGGTGTGTTGGAGATGGTCAAGAACATCGGACGGCTGCGCGACCCGCAGTCCTTTACCGCATGGTCTTTTGTGATTCTACGACGCGCTTGTGCCATGCATGTTCGTCGTAAAGTTGTGCAGCGCGAGAAAGAGGCGAGTGCCGTTGCAGCGGAATGTGCTGAAGAGCCAGCAGCCCCGGAGGATCCGAGACTCACTGATCTTTCCGTTGCATTGACGGCGTTATCCGCCGATCAACAAAACCTATTGGCGCTGTTTTACAGCTATGGACTTTCTATCGCAGAACTCGCGAAGGTATACGAAGTTCCAACGGGTACCATTAAGTCGCGACTGCATCACCTCCGTGAAACCCTGAAACACAAAATCTTGTCTGACGAGGAGACACACGATGTCTGATATTGACAGCCAATTGAAAGCGTTGCTTGACCCAAAAGACGGTGCACCTGAAACGCTCAGCGAACCGAATTTTTATCGCGAAGTCTGGGAGAGCCGGCACGGCGAGATGGGTGGCATGGTGCTGATGACTTGGGCCGGCATCATCGCTTTCGGGTCAGGATTGATCTACTGCGTGTACCGGATGGTGAAGGCGACAGACGTCGAAAGTCTCGTCTTGTTCGCAGCGTTCGCAATCATGCTGAATTCCGCGCAGATTGCACTCAAACTCTGGTACAACATGCGGCTCAATCGCACCGCCATTTTGCGTGAACTGCGCCGGCTGCGCCTCGACCTTATCAGTGATCGCGATTAAGGGAGCCCACCGATACGAAGTTTTGTGTTTGAGGAGAACTTTAGGGTTGGCTTGCTGAAATCTGACTTAGCGCACAGTTAGGCCAACGATTACCGAGGAATCAGTCACATACGCGTAGGATCGACTCGTTGAGAATAGTGGCTGGTAATCGGTATTCGAGAACTTAGGGTTAAGCGTGGTCGCACGAATTCAGTGTCGTTGGTTGATGGTGACCAGTCTCATCATTGTGCTTGTGGCGTGGTCGGTCCCTTCGTCAGCGCAATCTGTCGTCGCACTGAATGAGAGTTTCGCGGGCGACTACAACTACACGGTGATCGGCGGCAGCCTTCGTACCAATCCGAACAGCGGTGCTGGCGCCAATGCTTGTGCGCTCGGTGCGAATGACAGTGAAGTGCTTGCGGGAATTCCCGCTGGCTCTACGATTGTCGCCGCGTATCTCTACTGGGGAGGATCCGGCGCCACGGTCGACAATCAAGTCACTTTGAATGGCAACACGATCATCGCCGACCGGACATTCACCGACATTTTCGTGCTCGGCAATACCTACCGCTTTTTCGGCGGTTTCGCAGACGTTACCGGTCTTGTGAATCCGGTTAACGGGCAGAATTTCACCTTTAGTGGTCTGACCGTGACGAACGGTGCGCCGTTTTGTGCGGTACAGGCAGTATTGGCCAGCTGGTCCTTACTGGTGGTGTACGAAAACGTCGCTACAGAGCCGCTACGCGTGATCAATGTGTTCGACGGCTTCCAATTTTTCGGGGTGGATCAATCACGCTCACCCAATCGAATTTCCTGGTGCCGCCTGTTCCGGAAGGGAGTCGAACGATCGTGACGTGGGAAGGGGATGTTGAAAACTCCGCACCGCTCAACGGCTTCACGGAGAATCTCACGTTCAATGGTACGCCGTTGGTTGACGCGCTTAATCCGCTGAATAATCAATTCAATTCCACACTGAATCAACCGGGCACAACCACCGAGTACGGTACTGATATCGATCGCTATGACGTTAGCGCGCTATTGTCGCCAGGGGATACGTCCTCAACAACTGTCTACAGTTCTGGTGGTGATCTTGTGATCCTCACGTTGGAGGTGATTGCAGTCAGCAACACTGAGACGGCGGACCTCGGGATCGATAAATCGCATACCGGTGATTTTCTGGCCCGACAGAACAATGACTACAGCATCGTTGTGAGTAACCAAGGGCCGAGTGTTGAAGCTGCAACCATCACGGTGACGGACACACTGCCGGCGGGCCTTACCTTTGTTTCAGGTACGGGCGCGGGCTGGGCGTGCGCAGCGGCGGGCCAAGATGTTACCTGCACGAATAACACCGCAACTGCAGCCGGTGATGACTTTCCCGAGCTCACGCTCACGGTGTTTGCAGATTTGTCATCCGTGCCTGGGGTAGTCAATACGGCGAGTGTCACCAGTCCGACGTTCGATAACCAAGGCGGCAACAATAGCGATACTGATGCCACCAACATCGTTGACGAGGACCCGTCTTTGATCGTTCTGAAGGCGTCGGAGACGATCGTTGACCCTGTAAACGGTACGACGGATCCGAAAGCGATTCCCGGTGCGGATGTTCGTTACAGCATCATCGTTAGCAACGCGGGGATTGGTCCCGTCGATAACGGATCGCTCATCATCACAGACAGCTTGCCGGAAGATACGGCTCTGTTCGTAGACACTGCGGGTGGACCACCGATCACATTCTCAGATGGAACACCCTCCAGCGAACTTACGTTCGACTACGCGACCGACATCGCCTTCACAGACGCACCCGGTGGCGCCGGTCCTTTCGACTATGTGCCGACACCTGATGCGGATGGCTACGATGCAGCAATCACTGGTTTCGAGATTCGCCCAAGCGGAATCTTTGTCGGAAATGTGGCACCCAGTTCGCCTTCCCAATTCACACTCAATTTCGTCATCCGTTTGCAGTAAACGCTGATACTTAGGCTTGTCAGGCGTTGCGCAGTTTGTGCGTCTGCCAGCGTCTTACTGCTTCGAAGCTGCCAACAATAATCGGTACGGCGATCAGCAACGTGAGGGCGTATTTTACAGCGGCCGGATAGTACAGCACGCTGACGATACCGCCGGCGAGTACGATCACGGGATAGTGGACCAAGTAGACCCAGTAAGACGCATTACCTAGATAGTCTGCGATGACGCTGTCTTTCGCGAAGTGCCGCTCGAAGAATGAGAGCAACCCAATCGTTGCTAATACGCCGATAAACGCGTTGCTGGTACCCGCTAGTGCGCCGAACAACCAATCGGTTTGATCCTCGGCTAACAATCGCTCCCGACTCGACCAGACGCACAGTGGGACCAACACTAAGAAAAGGCTGAACGTACTCGGTGGTAGCTTCTGAAGTCTAGCTAGGAAGTGTGTGTTCGAAGCGAGCCACCAGCCGGCTACGAAATAGGTGAGCAAAGACAATTGCACGGGCAGGTCGGTACCTTGGCCCGTTCCGTCGGCATACGAGAACGTCATCAGTACGCTGTTGATGGTAATAATGAACACCACAATGCCTAGGTCACTGACGTTTTCGTTCTGGCCAGTAAGCTGTTTCGGCAATCGCCGTAGCGCGCCAATCATGGCGTGGTTGAGTGCGGAAAAGAGTATGAGTGATGCGAGAAACCACAGGTGATAGAGCTTGCTGTAGCGCATCCAATCAAGCGTTGTTATCGCCTCCCAGCCAGCAGTAAGCGTGCCTGTTTCGGCAGCGGCGGCGGCAAATTGATACGCTGCGCGCGTCAATGGTGTGAGCACTAGATACCCGACAACCAGCGGTAAGCCGATGCGAAACGCGCGGTTTCGCCAAAACGACAATGCGCCGCGACGTCGGTACAACGCGGCGGCAGAAAAGCCAGCGGTGACGAAAAACGCGGGCATCGCGAAGGCATACAACAGCACACCGGCGCTGTCGAAGGCGATATGGGCTGCAGGATCATTGAAGCGTCTAGGTATCGTGACGTAGGGCAACATCGCGTGCCCGAACATGACCACGCACATCATTGCCGTTCTCAGTCGATCGATCGCGAGATTTCTTCCCATCGGACAATGCGTAACCAAAGGCACAACTTGGAGCTAGGAGTATCGCATATAGCGACGGCGCTAAGCCTGTGTGCGTCGTTAGGTCCGCAAGACCTCAATGCCGTCGTTAACGTGCGCGGGGCGCCTTACTGAGCTTTAACATGAATCGGGATCCACTCGGCGTCGGGGAGTAGGTCACCTCGCCACCGATACGTGCCGCGCTTTGTTTGACCAGGTAGAGGCCAAGTCCAGCGCCGACAGCGACGTCTGGATGATAGCGTTTAAACATCTGGAACATCGTCTCTCTATCGTCCGTCGCAATGCCAAGTCCGTTGTCAATCACGGTGATGCGCTGGCTGTCGCCGATATCCTCGATGCTGACCTCGACAAAGCGCGTTGGCTTTTCGCGATCGCTGAACTTGATCGCATTCGACACGAGGTTCTCGATGATCTGCTCTATGTGGACCTTGCTATTGGTTAACACGGTATCTGCAG
>JBCAZE010000170.1:0-6377 GCA_039700805.1 Pseudomonadota bacterium
ATGACGGACGACGATGTGACAGGCCTGATCGAACGTTATCGGGCCCGGCTTGATGACGGTCGACCGGTGCCGCGTGCGCTGCTCGGTATGATCGGCAATGAGTACACCATCGACTGGTCACCTTATCTGTCTGGCAAGTTAACGATGGAAGTCGACACCGGTGTCGATGCGGATCGGGTGAGCAGCCTAGGACGTCGTTTGCTTGAGGTCCCAGAAGATTTCAAATTGCATTCTCGTGTGCAGCGCATCATGGACACCCGAGCCAAAATGTTGGCTGGCGAGCAGGATATGGACTGGGGTTTCGCAGAGACCATGGCCTATGCCACCTTGCTCGAAGACGGGTTCGATGTGCGTCTAACCGGTCAGGACAGTGGGCGGGGAACGTTCTTCCATCGCCATGCCGTGCTGCATGGGCAGGGTGCTGATAGCGAGCACGTGCCGTTGACGCACCTGGTGAATCGGCCAACAGCATTCACGGTGACCGATTCCTATCTGTCGGAAGAGGCGGTCATGGGCTTCGAATATGGGTTCGCGACGACGGAGCCTCATACACTCGTGATCTGGGAAGGGCAGTTCGGCGATTTCGCGAATGGTGCCCAGGTTGTGATCGATCAATTCATCAGTTCGGGTGAGGCGAAATGGGGCCGCCTGTGTGGCCTCACGCTCTTTTTACCGCACGGGTACGAGGGGCAAGGTCCCGAACATTCGTCAGCGCGACTCGAACGGTTCCTGCAGCTTTGTGCTGAACACAACATGCAAGTCTGCGTGCCTTCAACCCCTGCCCAGATGTTCCATATGTTGCGCCGCCAGATGGTCAGGCCGGTGCGTAAACCGCTCGTTGTGATGACGCCGAAGAGTTTGTTGAGACACAAACTTTCCGTGTCGCCATTATCGGATCTCACCGACGGTAAATGGCACGCTGTTATTGACGAGATCGATGATCTCGACCGTAAGGCGGTGGAGCGAGTGATCTTTTGCAGCGGCAAGGTTTATTTCGACTTGCTTGAGCGTCGGCGCGAGGAAGAGATCAACAACGTTGCAATCGTCAGGGTTGAGCAGTTGTACCCATTCCCGATTGACGAGTATGCGGAAGCATTGGTGTCCTATCCCAATGCCGAGACTGTCGTGTGGTGTCAAGAAGAGCCACGCAACCAAGGGGCTTGGTATCAGATCCGGCATCGCTTGCAGCAACCGCTGCGTTCTAGACATTCGCTGCACTACGCCGGACCGCCAGGGGCAGCTGCACCAGCGGTCGGTGTGCCGTCGCTGCATACGCGTTTGCAGAAAGGGTTGGTGCAAGCAGCGCTTGGCATCGATGCACTGCCGGACGAAATCGACGACTAAATTTTTGATTGGGGACCGATTGGATACGGTCGCAAAACACATTCACAACGAAGAGAAGTTCCATGTCTACTGAAGTTAAAGTGCCGCAGCTCCCGGAATCTGTCGCTGATGCGACGCTGGTCGCTTGGCACAAGAAGCCCGGCGATGCGGTACGCCGCGACGAGAATCTCGTTGATCTCGAGACCGATAAGGTGGTGCTCGAAGTGCCCTGTCCTGTGGATGGCGTGCTGAAAGAGATTCGACAAGAAGACGGCGCGACCGTCGAGAGCGGCGATTTGATTGCGATTGTCGAAGCTGGGGAAGTCCCTGCAGAGGCGCCAAAAGAATCGGCTGCCGAGCCGGCAGCGTCAGCGCCTGCCGAGGCGTCACCAGCGGCGGAAGCACCGAAAGCGGCGGCCAGTGCCGGTAAAGACAGTGGCAAGCTCAGTCCTTCTGTTCGGCGCCTCGTTGAAGAGCATGACCTTGATCCATCCCGGATCAAAGGCTCAGGTCGTGATGGACGCATTACCAAAGCGGATGTGATGCAACACATCGACAGTGATGGCGATAACGTTGCCGAAGATGCGAGCACACCATCCATTGCGGTTGCCGGTGCGACACGCAATGAGCGTCGTGTGCCAATGACGCGTTTGCGGGCCACGATCGCGAAACGCATGGTAGAGGCGCAACACAATGCAGCGATGCTGACAACATTCAATGAGGTTGACCTTACTGAAGTGATTGCGTTGCGCACACGCTACAAAGAGAGTTTTGCGGATGCACACGGTGTGAAACTTGGCTTCATGTCATTTTTTGTTCGCGCCGCGGTTGAGGCGTTGCGCAAATTCCCATTGGTCAACGCCTCGATCGATGGCAACGATATCGTCTATCACGATTACCACGATATCGGTATCGCAGTGTCGACTGAGCGAGGGCTTCTGGTGCCAGTGCTTCGAGATGCAGGTTTGATGTCGTTCGCGGAAATTGAGAAGGGTATTGCTGATTACGGTCGTAAGGCGCGAGAAGGGACCATCGGTATCGATGATCTCACCGGTGGTACGTTTACAATCACCAACGGCGGTATCTTCGGCTCAATGATGTCAACGCCAATTCTCAATCCGCCGCAAAGTGGGATTCTCGGCATGCACTCGATTATGGATCGACCGGTTGTCGTCAATGGTCAGGTGGAGATTCGAAAAATGATGTATCTCGCCATGTCCTATGATCATCGCATCATCGATGGTAAAGAAGCGGTGCAGTTCGTTGTTACGATTAAGAATGCACTGGAAGACCCAGGACGCTTGTTGCTGCAGGTTTGATCCGAGCGTTCTCCCTAGATTCAACATGACCGGCAGCGAGCCTGCCGCTGAGTGAGCAAAATTATGAGTGATCAATTCGACGTTATCGTCATTGGCGGTGGCCCCGCAGGGTACCCGGCGGCGATACGTGCGGCACAACACGGCATGTCTGTGGCGTGTATCGACAACTGGAAAAACTACGATGGTAGCCATGCCTTTGGTGGAACCTGTCTTAATGCAGGATGTATCCCATCAAAAGCGCTGCTTGAATCATCCGAGCTCTACCATCGCGCTGAGCATGAGTTCGCCAGCCACGGTATCAGTGCTGACAATTTGAAGTTGGATCTAGCGGCGATGCAAAAGCGCAAAGCCGGCATTGTGAGCCAATTAACAGGCGGCATCGCTGCATTGTTTAAGTCGAACAAAGTCACCGGGCTTCGGGGCCACGGTAAATTGTTGGCCAATCACAAAGTCGAGTTCACGCCGGCGGATGGCGAGCAAAAAGTGCTCACAGCCAAGCATGTGATCCTGGCGTCCGGTTCGGAGCCAGTCGAGCTGCCGTTCTTACCGTTCGATGGTAAACATATCGTCGATTCTTGGGGCGCACTTGAGTTCGATAAGGTGCCGAAAAAATTGGGGGTGATCGGTGCGGGTGTCATCGGTCTCGAACTTGGCAGTGTTTGGAGCCGCCTCGGTTCGGAAGTGACGGTGCTAGAAGCGATGCCTGACTTCCTCGCGATGGTGGACCGACAGATCGCGAAAGACGCAGAGCGTCAGTTCAAGAAGCAGGGGCTTGATATCAAGTTGGGTGCCAAAGTATCTGCTGCGAAAGTATCTCGCGGTAAGGTCAAAGTGACCTACGAGGACAAGAGCGGTGAGCAAGATCAGACATTTGACCGTCTCGTCGTGGCCGTTGGACGTCGCCCCGTAACCCGCGATCTGTTCGCGGACGATGTTGGCATTAAGCTGGATGAGCGCGGGTTCATCGAGGTTGACGATGAGTGTCGTACCGGCGTCGCTGGCGTCTACGCTGTTGGGGATTGCGTGCGGGGCCCTATGCTTGCACACAAGGGTACCGAAGAAGGTGTCATGGCCGCTGATCTCATTGCGGGCGAGGTCGCCGAGGTCAACTACAATGTCATCCCATCCGTTGTTTACACTGCGCCGGAGATTGCCTGGGTGGGACAGACCGAGGAAGAGGTCAAAGCATCAGGACGCGATTACAAGACCGGCACATTCCCATTCGCGGCCAGTGGTCGTGCTAAAGCAATGGAGCAAGCGTCAGGTATGGTCAAGGTCGTCAGTGCTGCTGACGATGACGAAATTCTTGGTGTGCATATTGTCGGTCCGATGGCCGGTGAATTGATCGGTGAGCTGGTGTTGGCGATGGAGTTTCGTGCGAGCACCGAAGATATCCAGCGCACGGTACACGCACATCCGACACTTTCTGAAGCGGTACACGAAGCATCACTCAGCGCTGACAAGCGCGCGTTGCACGCGATCAATCGCTAGATAGCGTTCAATTCGGTTCGGGCGGCAGTTGACTAAGACTGTCGCTCGACTTTCCCGATTCCTGGAATTTGCGCGATCTTCGTCATCGCGCGACTCAAGCTGTCCAGGCCATCAACTTCAGTATCCAGTGTCACGATCGCTTGCAGCGTTTTGCGGCTGACGCGCGATGTGTTCCCAAGAATGCGGACGCCTTCGTCGCTCAATACGCCGCTGATGTCTTTTAAGAGACCGTTGCGATCCACCGCTTCGATACGGATCGTGACCGGATAGCGCGCTTGATCGTCGCTTCGCCAGGAGACATCGATTAAACGTTCCGGATTTTTCTCAGCGAGACGTAAGAACGATTTACAGTTGAGTCGGTGCACAGAGATGCCGCGTCCCTGTGTAATGTAGCCGCCGATGCCTTCGGGCGGTACAGGGTTACAGCACCGTGCGAAATGGGTCATGACAGAGTCAGTCCCATCGACCGACACCGCACCGCGTCCCGTCGGCTTGTGTCGGCGGCTGCGCTTCTGCTTCGGGACGGCCTCGGCCTCTGGTGGCGCGATCAGCTTTTGAGCGGCATTGAACACCGAAGCTGCAGTGATATCTCCAACGCCAAGTGCAATGCACATGGCGTCGGTCGATTCAAAGCCCATTTGTTCGGCCAGCTTTGCGATGGGGATATCGCGAAGGTTCATTCTTTGCAGCTCGCGCTCTAAGTGTTCGCGACCTTGCTTACGATTGAGGTCCTTGTCCTGCTCACGGAACCAACTGCGGACTTTCGTGCGACTGCGACCGGATGCGAGGAATCCTGATTTGGGCGACAGCCAATCACGACTCGGTGCCGGCTCTTTGCCGGTAATAATCTCGATACGGTCACCGTTCGCGATCTTGTAAGTCAGGTTGACGATACGACCGTTGGCTTTGGCGCCGCGGCAACGATGGCCGATTTGTGTATGCACCTGATAGGCAAAATCGAGTGGCGTAGCGCCGGCGGGCAGATCGATAATATCGCCGCGTGGCGTGATCGCGTAGACACGATCATCAAAGACGCCATCACTCAGGTTATCGAGCATGTCAGCGCTACCTGCGTCGTCTCTTTCGAGTAGCTGACGTAGCCACGCAATTTTCTGTTCGAACGCGCCCGCACTCGGACCACCTTCTTTGTAACGCCAGTGTGCGGCGACACCAAGCTCGGCCTGGTTGTGCATATCGAAGGTTCGAATCTGGATTTCTAGTGGTTGTCCTTCCGGGCCAAACACGGCGGTGTGCAACGACTGATAGTTGTTGCCCTTAGGGTTGGCGATGTAATCATCGAATTCCTGTTTGATGTACGACCATTTGTTATGAACGATGCCCAGTGCGGTGTAGCACTCAGTGACCGTGTTAACCATGATCCGAACGGCGCGAATATCGAATAGATCATCAAGCGAGGCATTCTTGCGCTTCAGCTTCTTGTAGATGGAGTAGATATGCTTTGGTCGGCCCGATACTTCAGCCTCAATTCCTGCGTCCGTTAGAAGGCTCGATAGCTCAACTTTGACATCGGCGATGTAGCGTTCCCGAGCTTCGCGACGTTCATCCAGCTGTTTGGCGATGGTCTTGTAGTCATCCGGTTGCAAGTAGCGGAATGCAAAGTCTTCAAGTTCCCACTTTAGTTGCCAGATACCGAGCCGGTTTGCCAGCGGCGCAAAAATCTCTCGGGTATCACGGGCTAACATCCTTTGTGTCTCAACGTCATCATTACGTGCCAAACGCAGCTCGGCCAGTTGCAAGGCGAGTCTGACGATCACGAGACGATAATCGTTGACCACTGCCAGCAACATGCGACGCAAGGCTTCGGCTTGTGCAGCGGGGAGCTGTTCACCCGGCAGCCATTGGCCAGGCAATGACAAATCGAATAGTGTCAGCAATTCGCGACAGTGAGCGGCAATATCAGCGCCCGCGCTTTTTTCGAGCGCGCGCTTGCTGAGATGCCCCTCACGAACAAATGGAATTGCGCCCGCTGCTATCGTCAGCGAATCACCTAATCCGAGTGAGGCAACCAGTGTCGCTGCATCGAGCGACAATGAGGTACATGCTTCTTCTGCATGAGTTTCACGCAGTTCTGCCAGCCAAGGCGCTGGCACATCGGCATTCGTCGTGCTTTGTGATTGCAGTTCGGTCATCTCTGTCGTCAGGTGTGTCTAGGCGTATCGTCAACCCGGGCAGCGTGCGTGCCGGATAACCGGTATCATATCGAAAAGGTCGCGAGGGTAAATG
>JBCAZE010000171.1:0-1533 GCA_039700805.1 Pseudomonadota bacterium
TTGAATGGGTGACTCGTTTACGCGAAAGAGGGGCTGTCGCCGGCTTTCTGCAGCCCTATCTCTTCGAAGATACGTTCGAGAGACTGTTGCAAGCATCTGAGCCAACACTCATAGTCGTTGACTACGCAGAAACGCGTCCTAAGCAGCTCACAAGCTTGCTTAGGGGCGCCGCTCTTCGAGGCCCCGACAGCTCACCTCTACGCATCGCACTTCTAGCACGGGATGAAGGTGATTGGTGGATTGCGCTCAAAGATCTAGACACGGGTATACAGAGCCTATTGGACGAGGCCGCACCCTATCGTCTTCACGCTGATTCTCTGACAACCAACCAGAGACAAGTGCTTTACAATCAAGCGACTAACACGTTCGCGAAGCAGTTGGGCAAAGATGTTCCCACATCTAGCTCTGTTGACCTGACCAGTGAAATGTTTGGTCGTCCATTATACGTCTTACTCGCCGCCTTGGCCGTAGTTGATGGGCGCTCGACAGCGCCTGGTCTATTACTCGATGATACTGTTGCACGAGAGGTGCGCTTATGGGGTGCCGAAAACGACCGAGCCTTTCAACGGTCAGCGTGTCGACTCGTGGGAGCGTTGACATTACGCGGTCATACATTCGTTCACGAGCTGGCGAAGCTGGATCAGAATGTGGCGGGACCACAATCGGATGCTTTTCGAGATATTGTAGCCACTCTTTATACTGCTGATCCGCTAGATGCTGCCAATAGCAATAACGACCGCCCTAAGATCGGTGGACTTGAGCCGGATCTACTGGGTGAGGCGCTTATTCTGCGCGTACTATGCGACCGAGAGACAGATGTTGAGTATTTGGAGAACGTTTTCCATGACGGAGAGAATGAGGCTATCACCCACGGGTTCACAGTGTTGAGTCGCTTGAGTTTGTGGGCTCCAAAGACAGCCGCTACATCAAGATTACCGGCCCCTTATGCCGAGGTACTGCGTCGTTTAAGAAACCTGATCAACCAGCGACCTATCGAACGCGCACTCCCCGCCTTGGATGCCGCACTGATATTAGGGGCACGGACTAGCGAGAACCCACTTGGCAAATGGCTATCCGAAGCGCTTGCGGCACATGCATCAGATATGGTCGCGCCTTTTTTAGCTAAAATTATCACTGCCCGTATCCCAGATTCAACCGTATCGCTCCGTGAGCTAGCTGTATGGGCTACGGAAACTCAGCTAAATACACTCTCATCTGAACCAATAAATGAGGGGATGTTAATCAAACGGGCTGAGCTCAATCGCGAACTGGGTTATTGGCTCGGCATCCTCGGTCAAAGTGAAGATGCTCTGAAGGCAACCAAAGATGCTGTACAGGGATATCGACAACTCGCTGCCCAGCGTCCCGACGCCTTCCTTCCCGACCTCGCAAGCAGCCTCAACAACCTGGGCAGAGACCTTAATGCGCTTGGTCGTCGAGAAGAAGCGCTTACATCAACGGAAGAGGCCGTCGTCATCTATCGACAACTCGCTGCCCAGCGTCCCGACGCCTTCCTTCCCGACCTCGCAAGCA
>JBCAZE010000171.1:1633-6354 GCA_039700805.1 Pseudomonadota bacterium
TCATCTATCGACAACTCGCTGCCCAGCGTCCCGACGCCTTCCTTCCCGACCTCGCGGGCAGCCTGAACAACCTGGGCATCAGGCTCGATGCACTTGGTCGTCGAGAAGAAGCGCTTGATACGAATCGAGAGTCTGTCCGCCTAACAATGCCCTTCTTCCAATCACTTCCGCAGGCATTTCTGCGCGATCTCCAGTTACGGCTGAGCAGTTATATTGAACGTCTCAACAAGAATGGGATCGATCTCGAAACAGATGAAGTTGCCCTCGAAGCTCAGCAAGCGCTGGAGTCATCCGGTATATTGTCGTCATCTGCTTAATAAACAGAATGTCGCTGTCGATCTGTTCTAGGCTTCACAACATCTCCTAAGCTGGTGTATGAGCCTTCGACGATGCACAATGGCTAGGTGTTGCGGCGACGTGTCTATGCTTCGAAACGCCATTTGACATAATAGGCCTTATCGGAAGTCTATTTAGAATCGATGGCGCCCATCATCATCGATCGACATGCATAGGGTTCCTTATCGGCGGGGTGTTGGCAAGGTTGCACGCGGCTATGAGTCGGTTGTGAAACCGCTTGCTGAGTTTTCAGGGGGCTAGGTGCTTGGACAGATACATGTCCAGTAGCAGACCGCTCGAACCGAATACCACTTCCAATGGACAGAAGCACCGATGCCAGCGATGCTCACCCGTCTATGGCCGTCTCTTATGAGCACGAGTCACTGTTGGAGCTGTTCCGACGCCGCGAGACTCTAGCTGTCGAGTTGCTGACCGACATGCTCGGTGTTGAGGTTCCTAGCTGGACCGAGATCCGTGTATCTGAGGGCGATCTTGGTCAGGTTGACCCGGTCGAGACGCGTGCCGACCTGGTTCTTTTACTCGATAAAAGCGGTAAAGCAGTGTTCGGCATCGTAGTTGAGGTTCAACTAGCCAAAGACCCTGCCAAGTTACTCCGATGGCCGCTGTATGCAACCACCCTTCGCGTTCGTCATGGTTGCCCTGTGGCGGTGCTTGTGGTCGCACCCGATCGTGATGTCGCCGCCTGGGCGGCTAAGCCTATTCCACTTGGTTCGGGTAACTACTACTCAGTTATTGTGCTTGGGACCGATGCTATCCCCCGCATCCAAACGCCCGACGTGTCCGTCGAGCTCGCTCTATTGTCCGCTAAAGCCCATGCCGAGACGGAGGGCGGCCTAAGCATTGTAGAGGCCGCCTTGAAATGCGTTATGCAGCTCGACGCTTCTGTCCGAGGCGAGTACCATGATCGTCTGATGGCCTGGCTCAGTCCAGCCATTAGAGAAAAGGTGAACGAGATGTTGGAAGAGCACTTCCCATACCCGCAGAGCGATTTCGCCAAAGAGCACTACGCCCGCGGCGAGGCGGATCTCCTCCTCCGCATGCTGACCCTTCGATTTGGAGAGTTGTCGGGTGAGATTAAAAACCGCGTTCGCCAGGCCGACGGCGAGACCTTGCTACGCTGGGGTGAGCGTTTTGTGACTGCTGCAACCCTTGATGCCGTATTCGCCGATGGCTGATGACGTCATAGATCGCCTACGGATTATCGAGTCCTATATCAATGCATACGTATATTGAGTAGTTAGTCGCCAAGTCTCGAATAGCGCGCATGCACATCCGCAATTGAGCGCAAGGTATCCCCCTTTAGAGCGACCGCTGCGGCTACCTCTCGCAGCTTTAACTTTGGACTACAAAATCAACCTGGACTGGCGTCCAGGTGACGCCATTCCTTCACTCATGCACGATCCGGGCGTGTTCGACTTCTGGTTTGTGCACAGGCTCTGCGTAAGCGCCTCATAGCTGCAGCATAGGCCCATCACGAGTCGAACCAAAAAAGAGACCTGGTCATGTAATGCAGACCGCCGTCTCGGACAGATATCAATCATGAGCCCGGTATCTCGTTTCACTCAAGCCATCGTAGACCTCGTCTATGACCCGCATCGCGATACGATGATAATTCGTTGGGCCCTTCCGATCAGCTCTACTGTGCGGCCTCTCATGAACGAAGACAGGGCTGCGTTGGAGGCGCAGATCGCCCAACTCGAATTGTACGAGCAGCGAAACGATGTAGATGCCGTTCTGCGAACCCGCACTCAGCTCGGGCGCGACCTCTTCACACATATCGATGGGCCCGATCGTGTGCTCGCAAGGCTGGCGGCGCAGGCTCGTAAATCAGATGACGCCTGGTCGCTCACCGTTCGTTTGGTCGATATCAATGATGGGCTTGATGCCCAACATCCGGCAGCTCGATGGCTCTGGACGTCTTTACATGATGGTCAGCGTTACCTAGCGCTCGAGGATCAGATCCAGGTGGCCGTCCAATTGGGGCCCATCGAGAAACGGGTACCTCGTCCACTGGCTCGAGCAGGGGTTCGGGTCTTGTTCATGGCCTATTCTCCCGAGGGGGTTCAACCTGTTCTCGACTACGAACAAGAGGAAGAACAGGTTCTCGCTGCACTTGAAGCCCCTCTCAAAGCGAATCGAGCGACTGTGCATGTGGTCGAGGAAGGGTCTGTCAGTGCTCTCGAGCAGCGGCTACGAGCCGCCGAATATGACGTCGTTCATTTGAGTGGCCATGGTCTTATGACCAAGAACGGGCCGTGTTTGGTCATGGAGAATGACCTCGGCGCGCGGGATGATGTCTCTCCGGAGGTCTTGCTTCGGGCCTTCAAGCAGGGGCGAAAAATGCCTGCGCTGGTTATGATCTCTTCATGCCACTCTGCTGAACAGACCGGTGAGATTCCCAGTCTAGCCTCAGCGTTAGTCGCGGGTGGTGTGCCCTCGGTGATCGGCTGGGTTCGTCCTATTCGTGATGACATTGCAAGTTCAGCTGCGGCTGAATTGTATCGACGTCTTTGTGATGGCCTACCTCCCGCTATTGCCGTTCGCCATGCGCGTCAGGTGCTTTTTGATCAAGGCGAAGCCGGACGTCGAGCATGGGCAACACTCCATTTGATCACACGAGATGCTCAAGGTTTCTCGCTCGATGAGCATGCACCACCGCTTGAGTCCGTCGCGCCGGGCGCCGAGGCCACGTATCGGTACCTCGGTGAGAGCGGGCGAATGAAGGTGCTCGAAAAAGGGTTCGTGGGGCGTCGCCGTGAAATGCAACAAAGCCTGCGTGTCTTACGGTCCGGTCGCGATGCAGGTGAGCGCCCGGTGGCTGGTGTCCTTCTTTACGGGCTCAAAGGTATCGGCAAATCTTGTCTTGCGGCACGTGTACTAGATCGGCATCAACAAGACACAGGCGACGTGGGCGTAGTCGTCATTCACGGTCGTTTAGATGATGCGACGGTTCTCGAGAGCTTTACGACACTCATCGATCGTTGGGGGGATGTAGTTGCACGTGCTGAACTGAGTAACGGCGAAGTACCCGTAATAGATCGGGTGCAGCGGCTTTTGGCAGGGGTCTGGCGTCAACGTTCGGTGGTCATCGTACTCGACGATTTTGAGCAGAACGTTGACCCACGACTGCAGGGACCGGCTCGACTACAGTCCTATGCCGCATCGCTGGTTGCAGTGCTTCTGCGTCAATGCCGAATCGATCGACCTAAACTTCTGATCACGAGTACTGCGACCTTCGATACGCTTCCCAATGAATCGAAGTCCTTGGTCGAAATTCCTGTAGGTGCATTAGCCGTTGCCGCGACTCAAAAGCTTTGGATTCGGGGCAAAGATAATGAACTGCAATACTTCACACCTCAGTCATGGCAAAGTTTGGCGAACCGACTGGGCCGCAATGCGCGGGTTTTAGATTGGGCCCGAACACTTCTACGAGGTGAGTCACCCGAAGACCTGCAGTCTGTATTGCAAGCTTCTGAAGCCCAACTTCAGTGGGCGCCCGGCAAAATACCGAACGCCGAATCTCAGCAACGGCTCGCCGAGCTCTTTTTGCGGACCCTGGCCTATAAACGTGCAAAGTCGCAGTTAAGCCCCGATGTGCTGACCTTCGTCGAGCGCGCGCGTGTGTTTGAAGTGGCCGTGCCGCTGGACGCCTTGAAGCCACTGACGGAAGGCTTGGCGATCGATCTCGACCAGCACTTGGTCGCGCTTCAGAACCTCGGTTTACTGGAGGTTGGGCAGTTTAAAGGCCACCGGGCGCATCGTGTCAGTCCTTTGGTGGTGCCCGAGTTCGATGTTTCATCGCCCGAGCAGTGGCATGCCGTCGCGGCTGCGTTTTGGTGGGCGCAGTTCGAGGGTTCGGGCTTAAGCTTTGAACAACTCGAAATGGGCTGGCGTCACGCGCTCAGTGCTAAAGATGAAGCGCAGGTGGCTCTATTCGCCAGACGTTTACATCTGACGTTGTTCGGCCGTGGGCTGTATCGTCAGAGTCTCGACCTCGCCCAAGAACAGATGGAGGCCTTGCCCGAGAGTATTTCGGGTCTTTTATGGAACGGTTTTTCACTTGCGGAAATTGGTGAGCCTCGTGAAGGCTGGCGTCTTTTCGAAAAGGGTGAGCACGCATGCCGTACCCAAAAACGGGATGACGATGCCTCCTGGCTCCTAGAAGGTGCGTCGATTCTCCAACAATTAGGACGATATCCTGAGGCGGCTACTCGTCTTAAACGGTCTCTGGAGATTCAGTCTGTCGTGCATGGTACGGACGTGCACCTTGAGGTCGCGGCCTCCCTGCACGCCCTGGCGGGTGTGCTTCAGGCGCAGGGTGACCTGTCTGGTGCGCGTACGCACCTCGAACGTGCCCTTGAGAT
>JBCAZE010000277.1:0-1551 GCA_039700805.1 Pseudomonadota bacterium
GTTCACAGTCGCTCGTAAGCGCCACTTTCGCACTGAAAATCAAATTGATGCGCCCAGCTAAACTCGCCGTCGACCTCCAGTCGTTGTTCAACACTCGTCGTGAAGCTTCGCTCGATCCCGTTCTCAAGGAACAGCTGGCACACTGAGACCATCAAAGCGTCGTGATCGAACGGGCCTCTCATGCTGACACTGAAATTGCCTTCCAGTGTCTCTGGCGCCCCAAAGGAGCTGTACTCGTCGTCGACGCTTCTTACGTAGTCCGTGGCTTGCCAAATCGCTTCGGTCCAGTTCTCTCCAGCTGGGCATGTCCGCCGACCGATGCTATCGAAGTAGTCCAATGCCAACGGGTTGTAGACGCTGGCGTACTCTCGGGCACGTTCTTTGAGTTCAAGATGACGGTCGCTGGAAATCATGTCACCTGTCGGATCGATAGTCTCGACGGGAAGGTCTTCGTAGCAGTAGTAGTAGAAATAGCCAATACCTGGCGGAGAACACGCAAAGCCGCAGACTTGCTTCACAGAGACATTGCCGTTGGCTATATCGACGGCGAGATCCTGCTCCGCAGTCTGCGCATCGTATTCACGCAACTCGTCGGCGGTCACGACCAGCCACACGACTGTGGCAATGGCTACTAGGACCAGCAAAATGAATGTCGCAGGGCGTAACACCTTCGGCGCGGTCCTCAATTCTCAGACGCAAACAAAAACACCCACGAACTGACGGCGGTCGATCAGCGCGGAGTGCTGTACTCTGCGGGGACCATCGCCTCAAACAACTCGAGTGGCATAAACTTTCCGTAGGATTGCAGTTGTTTCTTTGATTGTTTCCCAAACCGGATCGCGGGGTAGCACAACGCAAAGTTCGCGAAGTAGGCAGCGTCCGTCAGAAGCTCTCTAACCGATTGCGAGGCAAACGAGCTGGCGGGAACTAGAAGGCGCTCGATGGCGGCCCTATCCTGAGAAATCTGAGCAATGTAGGGCGCCACCGCAGGGTCATCGTCTTCGTTGTACGCAAAGATGAACGCGGAACCTTCAGAATGCCAGTCGGTTTCGCGAGCCTCTTTCCAGGAGATTTCACCTCGACAGTATTTTTCTCCCGCTTCAACGCCCATTCGACTACCTGATTCGGGGATGAGTGGCCAGATCCTCCGGCAGCACGCGAGCAGGTATTTATGCACGCTAGATACCTCGGCACTATCCCGCAACCCGCCCGTCACCACAGTAAAAACGCCATCAACATCTTGCAGGCGGTACACATGCTCCCAAGCGGACGTAACAGCATCGAGGCAGGCAGGAAGCGCAGTGTCAGAAGAGTCAGTCATTCGGTGTTGCGTGCGCTATGGCAGCTAAAGTTGTCGGAAACACTCACACAAGCCACTGGCTGTAGTTCGTGCTAGACGCAGACATTCGGAACTAAACGCGTCAGATAGCGAGCTTACTCTTTTAATCACACAGCGGTCTTCGAGCGTCTTGGTTGGGATTCAGTGAGCTTCCGCTAACGGCCAATACCGGTCACTCATTCCACTCGTGATCGTGCCGAGGACCTCCACCC
>JBCAZE010000172.1:0-6301 GCA_039700805.1 Pseudomonadota bacterium
CATGCTGCTCGACGGATGCGAAAAATGCATCCATATCGACATGCAGAATAGCGCGTTGACGACTAGTCATCCCGCCTGACAATGCGGCGCGCCATGATACGCAGGCCGGCAGCCGCTTCGCCGAAACGATCGAGATGCGCCAACCCGCGATCGTAGAGTTCGTCGCATTCAGTCTTCGCGCGCTCAAGTCCGAAAATTGCCGGCCACGTGGCTTTGTCGTGCAACAGATCCGAACCGGCGGGTTTGCCGATGGTGTCGGTGTCGCCCTCGATGTCGAGGATGTCGTCCCGAATCTGGAATGCGAGCCCTAAGCATGATGCGAACTCTCTCAGTGCTGCGACGTCCTCGTCGGATAAATCGGTTGCGAGTGCGGCCGCCATGTCACACGCCGCTGAAATCAACGCACCGGTCTTCTGCTCGAACATGCGTTTAAGTAGCTCGCCAGAAATGGACTTGCCTTCCGACTCGATGTCGATTGCCTGCCCACCGGTCATGCCCAGCGAGCCGCAGGCCCGCGCCAGTTGACCCACCATGCGCAGCGGCGCGTCACTGCCTTCCGGGGCATCGGCGCCGGCTAGCACTTCGAACGCGAGTGGTTGCAGCGCGTCAGCGGCCAAAATGGCTGTTGCCTCGTCGAATTGCTTATGTACGGTTGGCCGGCCGCGCCGAAGGTCATCGTCGTCCATCGCGGGCAGGTCATCATGCACGAGCGAAAACGCGTGGATCAGCTCGACGGCCACCGCAGGTGCGTCGAGTAGCGAAGTATCGATACCGAGCATTTCGCCGGTCGCATACACCAACAGAGGTCGGATGCGCTTACCGCCATTTAACGTCGCGTAGCGCATCGCCTCGTGCAGCTGCGCGGGTTCGGTTTCGGCGGCTGGCAGATATGAGGCCAGCACGCGATCGACACGAGCGATATAATCGGGGATTGAGGACTCGAAAGACATAGATCGCAAATTCCTGCAGGGACGTAAACGGTATTTTGCGCGTTGGAAAACACATTTGACACCCCGTGACCAAACTAATTCAGCCGTTACTGCGATAGCGCATCCAAATATTGCGCTGGTGAAGTACTGGGGTAAAGACGATCTCACAAGAAATCTCCCTGCGACGGGTTCCGTGTCGATCACGCTTGATACGTTGATGACGCGCACGACGGTTGCGATAGCACCGGATGGGAAAGATCGGTTCGAGCTAGAGGGTCGTGAGGAAACAGCCATGGCTGCGCGGACGTTCCGCTATCTCGATGCTCACCTCGGGGCCGATCGCCCGCGGCTGTCCATCACCAGTGAGAACAACTTCCCGACGGCCGCGGGATTGGCTTCGTCGGCTTCCGGTTTTGCCGCATTGGTGGTTGCCATTAATGCACTTCTCGATCGGCACGCCGCGCAATCGGTGATGGCACAAGCCGCTGGCGCCGGGTCCGGTTCCGCTGCCAGGTCCTTGTTTGGTGGTTTCGCCCGACTGGATAAAGCGACGAGCGACACAGACGATATTCGTGTTCAACAGTTGGCACCGGCAGCGCATTTCCCGCTGGCGGTTGTGGTTGCTGTGACCGCCGAAGGACGCAAGCCAATCGGGTCGACGGAGGCGATGATTCAGAGTCGCGATACCTCGCCTTATTACGATCGTTGGGTCGCCGATCAGGAAGGGGATCTCGACACCGCTGAAAACGCCATCCTTCGACAAGATTTCGAAGCGTTGGCGACCGTGAGTGAGCATAGTTGCCTCAAAATGCACGCGGTTATGCAGACGACCCAGCCGTCGCTGTTGTACTGGAACGCCGCCACGATCGCGTGCATGCATGAGGTGTCTGCCATGCGGCGTGATGGCGTCGGTGTCTTTTTCACGATTGACGCTGGGCCCCAGCTCAAGGCGGTTTGCCTACCGGCGGACCGCGATCGGGTGGCGTCTGCCCTTGCAGATGTGCCCGGTGTTAAGCGACTCATTCACGCAGGACTCGGTGACGGTGCGCGCGTTATTAGCGGAGCCGCCGACCTTGATTAACTGCATCAGCGCACGGGTGCCTGGCAAAGTCATGTTGGCCGGCGAATATGGTGTATTGGCGGGCGGCAGCGCGATTTTAGCCTGCGTTGATCGTTACTGTGAGGTCTCGCTTGTCGCCAATCGTGGTCAGCACGAGCTGGTCACACGGGGCTACAAGGAGGGACGCTATACCTTCACGATCGATGAGCATGGTCGCTGCCATTTTGATGATGTGACGATGACGCCCAAGTTGCGGTTGCCCTTGGCACTGGTCGAAGAGATGCCGCCGCGTAAGCCTATGCGTCTTACCGTCGATACCACCGCGTTCTTCGACGGCCGGCGCAAACTCGGTCTTGGCTCCAGTGCTGCTGTGGCTTATGCATTGGCCGCCGTGCTCGGTGTGTTCAATAGCGACCCTGAAGCCCGTCGTGGCGCATTGAATGCGCACGGCCAATTCCAGGGCGGGCGTGGCAGTGGCGCCGATATCTATGCGGTCAGCAAGGGTGGCGTGATCGGGTTTAAACGCAATGACAAAGGCGCACGGATCGTTCGTCTCGATTGGCCATCACGACTGCACGCTACCGTGCTCCAGATGCGTGAATCCGCATCGACGGTGTCTCACGTCTCGCGGTTTGAGCAGTGGCGTCGCGACGATGACAGCGCCGAAGCGTTTCTGAAGTCGATGCGTGCGGATAGTCGCGCACTCGTAAGCGTGTGGCGCGAAAGCGACGAAACGGGAATAATTGAGGCCTTGCAGGCGTTGACGGCACGAATGTTCGAGCTCAACACGCGTGCAAAGCTGGGTTACCTGGACGGCGGTCACGCCGAGCTGTCTGCGTTAGGCGAACGGCACGGGGTGTTCGTAAAGCCATGTGGCGCCGGCGGTGGAGATATAGCGATCGCAGTTTCCGACGATGCGGCTCGGTTGGAGACATTGATCAATGCAGCGGCTGAATCGGGTATCAACAAGATGCCGGTTTCGCTCGGAATTGCCGAGCCAGAGGTCGTTCAAGGGCCGGTCAAAGAGGGGCAGTCATGACGTCGGTGTTCTCCGGATTTTATCGCTTAGCGATTAGTGATCGGCTTGCTGCGCTGCATGAGGCCGGCGTTCTATCGACCAACGACTATGCGGCGCTCAGTAGCGGCGATGTGACTTTGGATCGATCCACCGCAGAGCACTTGATCGAGAATGTGATCGGCGTGGCGGGCCTACCGTTTGCCGTTGCGCTCAATTTCCGTGTGAATGGTGTAGAGCGCCTGATCCCGATGGTCGTCGAGGAGCCATCGATTGTCGCTGCATTGTCATCCGCCGCGAAACTCGCGCGGGCCTCAGGCGGCTTCACTGTCGACAGCGACGATGGGTTGATGATTGGTCAGATCCAGCTGTTGGATGTGGAAAACCCGGAAGAGACGTTATCGGCGTTAAGAGATGCTCATCAACGTATTCTTGATGCTGCCAACGACGTCCATCCCAATCTGATTAAACGCGGCGGTGGTGTTCGTGATCTTCAGGTATTCAGCTATCCGCGTGCCGACGGCACGCACATGGTCATTTTGCACCTGCTCATCGATACCTGTGACGCGATGGGCGCGAATTTAATCAACACGATCTGCGAGCAGATCGCGCCGATGGCGGCGAATATTGCAAACGCGAGACCCCATTTGCGTATTCTCTCCAATCTTGCGGACAAGGCATTGGTGAAAGCCCGAATGCGTTTGCCGTTGTCCACTCTCGATGCCGATCCCGAGCGTGCCGAGACCATTCGTGACGGCATCATCGCTGCGAACGAATTCGCCGAGCTGGACGTGCACCGCGCAACGACACATAACAAAGGCATCATGAATGGTATCGATGCACTGGTTGTTGCTACCGGCAACGATTGGCGCGCGGTCGAGGCCAGCGCACACGCCTGGGCAGCTCGCAGCGGGCGTTACCGCTCGTTGACCCGTTGGTATGCGAATAACGACGGCGACCTTGTGGGCGAGCTGTTATTGCCGATCAAGCTCGGCATTGTTGGCGGTTCTGTTCGCGTGAATCCGGTGGCCAAGCTCAGCTTACGATTGGCCGGTGTCGAGCGAGCACGTGAGTTGGACGAAATCGCTTGTGTTGTTGGCTTGGCACAGAATTTCTCGGCGCTTAAGGCGCTCGCGACCGACGGTATTCAGCGCGGGCATATGGCGTTGCATGCCAGAAGCGTTGCGATTCAAGCTGGGGCTCAAGACGATGAAGTCGATGCCGTGGTTGCCGGTATGGTTGCTGAGGGCGTGGTCAAAACCTGGCGGGCTCGCGAGCTAGTCGAAGAGTTGCGTCTTAAGTCTCCAGCGCGATTGCCGCGTGAACTGATCGGGGAGGTCAGTAGTGCCGCTAAGCTGATTCTCGCTGGCGAGCACGCGGTCGTTTATGGTCGGCGTGCGCTTGGGTTGCCCATGCCTCGGGCACTTCGGGCGGAGGTGTACTCGAGTAAGGCACCACTCACGATTCAAATCAACGACTGGCAGCTACAGTACGACGCCGCTGATGACGCCGATCACCGCAGTCCGATGGGGATGCTGGTCGACACAATCCTCTCATTGGCAGCGCTTGATATGCCCCAAGGTCACATTGAAGTCAGTTGCCAGATTCCTTTTGCCGCTGGTCTCGGCGGGTCTGCTGCACTGGCGGTTGTGTTGATTCGCGCGATTGCGAAACTAACAGACCGAACCTTCGATACTAGCGAAGTCAACGACATGGCCTTCGCTTGTGAGAAACTCGCACATGGCAATCCGTCAGGCGTGGACAATACGCTTGCGACATTTGCCGAGCCACTGCTCTATGCGCCGACCGCCGCGCAGCGATGCCGCAACATCGAAATCGGCCAGCGTCTTCAGTTCGTTGTGGCATTTAGCGGCATCAAGGGGGTGACCTCTGAGTTGGTCGCACGTGTTGCCGAGCGACGTGAGCGACAACCCCGGGCGTTCGAGGCGCTATTTGATCAAATCGACGCTGAAGTCGATACATGCCTAACCGCGCTGAAGTCCGGCGATCATCAATCGCTTGGGGACAGTCTCAACGTGTGCCATGGCTTGCTCAATGCCATCGGCGTGAGTCACCCACAATTAGAAAAAATGGTCGATATCGCGCGCTCTGCCGGCGCGATCGGCGCCAAACTGACCGGTGCTGGCGGTGGCGGCTCGATCATTGCATTGTGCGACGGTAACGCTGATGCCGTTGTGACTGCGTTGCGGCAAGCGCGTTATGAAGCGCGAGTCATCGATATCGCCGAAGTGCAGCCGAAAGACTCGGTGGTCTCGTTCGAGGCGGATGAGCTCATCCTCGTGGATGAAAACGACGAAGTGATCGGCCATATGCCGAAAGCCGATTGTCATGACGGTGACGGCATTCTGCATCGAGCATTTAGCTTGTTTGTGTTCAACGAGCAGGGGGAGGTATTGCTGCAGCAACGTGCAGCCGACAAGCGACTATGGGGCGGTTATTGGTCGAACAGTTGTTGTTCGCACCCGCGCCGAGGCGAAGCCATCGACGAGGCGATTCATCGTCGGCTGAAAGAAGAATTAGGTTGCGACGCAGACTTAGACTACGTCTACAAGTTCACTTACCAAGCCAACTTTGGTGCGGCTGGGAGCGAGCATGAGCTATGCCACGTGTTTGTTGGGCGGCTAACATCCCCAGTGCGGGCAAACCGTACGGAAGTCGACGATTGGCAATTTATCGCGCCCGAGAAGCTGGATCAGTGGCTTCGCGAAGACCCTGACACATTGACGCCGTGGTTTAAGCTTGAATGGCAGAAACTGCGCGGTGAATATGCCTCAGAACTGGATGCGTTGACCACACCGGTCGCGGGCTGATTTCTTCGTTAATGGAATGTTTTCGGTCTGTTTAGTAGCGGTCAGCGATCAATTTTTTCGCTCGAAGAGACTCGCTCAAAAAACAGCTCCCTTGCGGATGACCGCAGTGTGGCCATAGCGGACGGGAAGGCGGAAGAGTGAGCTGCGGCCAGCGATCAATTTTTCTCGCTCGAAAAGACTCGCTCAAAAAACAGCTCCCTTGCCGATGACACGCAGTGTGGCCATAGCGGACGGGAAGGCGGAAGAGTGAGCTGCGGTCAGCGATCAATTTTTCTCGCTCGATAAGACTCGCTCAAAAAACAGCTCCCTTGCCGATGACCGCAGTGTTGCCGTACCTGACTGGAAGGGGCGGAAGAGTGAGCTGCGGCCAGCGATAAATTTTTCTCGCTCGAAGAGACTCGCTCAAAAAACAGCTCCCTTGCCGATGACACGCAGTGTTGCCGTACCTGACTGGAAGGGGCGGAAG